>CAYJEC010000021.1:0-15714 GCA_964369025.1 uncultured Ideonella sp.
CGGGCGTGATGATGGGCACCGAGCAGCTCAACATGATCATCCACAACACGATCTATGTTCCAGGCCACTTCCATGCCACCGTGGTGGTCGGCACGACACTGTCGTTCATGGCGCTGACCTACTTCCTGATCCCGGTGCTCTTCAGGCGCGAGATGATCAACCCCGGGCTGGCGAAGCTGCAGCCGTACCTGTTTGGCCTGTCGATGTATTTCTTCTGTCTCGTGATGATGGGCGCCGGCACGCTCGGCGTGTCGCGCCGTCACTGGGACATGGCCTTCAATGGCGCGGCGCTGGCCTACGAATGGCCGGGTGCGGCCTACCTGATGATGGGCCTGGTGGGCATCGCCGGCGTGGCGGCGATCGTCGGTGGCGCGCTCTACATCTACATCACCGTGGGCTCGCTGCTGTGGGGCAAGCGCCTCGACAGCGGCGCCGTGAGCTCGCGCTTCACGCCGATCCCGCCGACACCCGTGGGCGCGGCGGTGCAGAACTACGGCTCGGCAGGCTTCGCGGCGCCCGGAACCTTCACGTTGGCGATGGTGTTCCTGGCTTCTTTCGTGCTGTACTACTTCATCAACTGGAAGTACCTGTCGCAAGTCTGGGGCCTGAGCTGATCGCCGGGGCATGAGATGGCATCGACCGCAGCCACCGTGATGACCCGACCGGCACACCGCGCCCGCGAGGTGCTGAGCCTGTTCAAGCTGCGCATCGGCGTGTTCATCATGACCACCGCGCTGGTCGGTTTCGCGGTGACACCGGCCAACGGGCCGGGCCTGGGCATCGTGCAGGTGGTTGTGCTGGCCCTGTCGGTGCTGCTCGCATCGGCCGCCGCCGGCGCGTTCAACCAGTATGCCGAGGCCGACGCCGACCGGCTGATGGCGCGCACCCGCCATCGGCCGTTCGCAACCGGCTCGATCGCGCCGACGCCGGCCTGGCTGCTGTTGATGGCCGTGATGCTTGTGGCTTCGGTTGCCGTGGCGTGGTGGGTGCTGAACGTCATGTCGGCCCTGTACGTGTTCCTCGGCGCGTTCTTCTACGGCGTGGTCTACACGCTGTGGCTGAAGCGGCGAAGCTGGCTCAACATCGTCGTCGGCGGCCTGGCCGGCAGCTTCGCCGTGCTGGCTGGCGCGGCAGCGGTGAACCCCGCTGTGGGCGTGCATGGCTGGTTGCTTGCACTCGCGCTGTTCCTGTGGACGCCGCCGCACTTCTGGAGCCTGGCGATCGCCGGCCAGGCTGACTATGCGGCCGCCGGCGTGCCGATGCTGCCTGTGGTGGTGGGTACCGAGCGAGCGGCACGCATCGTCTATGGCAGCGCGGTCGCGCTTCTGCTGGCATCGCTGCTGCCGATGGGCTTTGGCGCCGGCTACCTCTACCTTGCCGGGGCGCTTGGCGGCGGGCTGTATTTCGTGTTCAAGGCCCGCGCGCTTGCGGCCGCGCCGAGCCGGTCGACCGCGATCGCGTCCTTTCTCGCGTCGCTGGTGCAGCTCGGTGCACTGCTCGCGGCGGCGAGCATCGACGGCGTGCTGCGCTAGGCGTCGGCTCGCCGGCCCCGCTGCACCATGGAACCATGCCCCGCGAACGAATCACCCCTCAAGCGTGGCTGCGCTCCCGCTGGGCAGTGGGATTCGCGTCGCTGCTCGCCTGCCTGGTGCTGCCAGCGCGCGCTGCGCCACCTGCGCTGAACGCCGAGACGGCGATCGCCACGAGCCAGGCGGTGATCGGCGCGCGGATCAGCGATCACACGCTGTTCGAGCGCGACATGCGGCCGGTGCGCCTGTCGTCGTTCCGCGGCAAGCCGTTGCTGGTGAGCTTCATCTACACCGGTTGCTTCCAGGTCTGCCCAGCCAACACGCGCGCGCTGCAGCAGGCGGTGCGAACGCTCGAGACACGCTTTGGAACCAGCCAGTTCAACGTGGTCAGCATTGGCTTTAACCAGCCGGCCGATTCGCCGCAGGCGATGGAGGCGTTCGCTCTGCAGCATGGCATCAGCTTCCCGCACTGGGCCTTCCTGAGCCCACCGGCGGCCGAGGTCGAGGCATTGACGCGCGAGTTCGGGTTCACCTACCTGGCCACGCCGGCCGGCTTCGACCACGTACTGCAGGTGACGCTGCTCGACGCGCAGGGCCGCATCGTGCGTCAGGTCTACGGCGGCGAATTGCCGGCCGACTCGCTCGGCGAACCGCTCAAGCAACTGCTGCTTGGCGCGCCGCTGCCGTCGCAATCGATGCTCGCCAACCTGGTGGATCGCGTGCGCATCCTTTGCACGGTGTATGACCCCAAAACTGGCCGCTACCGTGTCGACTACAGCCTTGCGCTGGAGGTCGCGGGGGGGCTGACCTTCGCGCTGGTGGTGCTGATCTACTTCTTGAACGAGTGGCGCGGTCGCCGCAGGGTGATGCGATGACGACAGCGTCGTGGGCCCTGCGGCCTTGGCAGCGGCTGGAGCACGCCTTCGACGCGGTGTTCGGCGCTGCCACCAACCCGCTGCGGCACCTCGGGGCGCTCGGCTTCCTGTTCTTCTGGTGGCTCGCGGCCAGCGGCATCTACCTGTTCGCAGTGCTCGACACCTCGGCCACCGCCGCGTATGAGTCGATTGCACGGCTCTCGCGCCAGCCCTGGTATGCGGGCGGCTGGCTGCGCAGTGTGCACCGCTACGCGGCCGACGCGTTCGTGATCGTCATCATGCTGCACCTGCTGCGCGAGTGGCTGCTCGGGCGCTACAAGGGTTTCCGGCGCTTCTCGTGGCTGACTGGCGTACCGCTGCTGCTGTTCGCGTTCGCCAGCGGCATCGTGGGTTTCTGGCTCAACTGGGACCGGCTGGGGCAGTACTCTGCCGCCGCCACCGCAGAGTGGCTCGATGCCATGCCCTTCTTTGCGTCGGTGTTGGCGCGCAACTTCATCAACGTCGCGTCGGTCAATGACCGGTTGTTCTCGCTGTTCATCTTCGTCCATGTCGGCGTGCCGCTGTTAATGCTGTTCGGGTTGTGGTTCCACATCCAGCGCATCACACGAGCGGCCGTGTTCCCACCGCGCGCGCTCGCACTGATGAGCACGCTGGGGCTGTTGGCTCTTGGCGCGCTCGCCCCGGTGACGAGCCACGCGCCCGCCGACCTGTCACTCGTTCCGGGCCCGCTGCGCTTCGACTGGTTCCTGCTGTTTGTGCATCCCTTGGTCGATGCGAGTTCAGCGAACGCCGTCTGGGCCGTTCTGGCGGCAGGAGTGATCACCTTGTTCGGCCTGCCGTTCCTGCCGCAGCCGGCACCTGCACCGGTGGCGGAGGTGGACCCGGTCAACTGCAACGGCTGCAGGCGCTGCTTCGCCGACTGCCCGTATGCCGCGGTCACGATGGTGCCGCACCCCGACTGGCAAACACCCGGGCGGCCGATCCGCCAGCTCGCACGGGTCGACACTGACCTGTGCGCGGGTTGCGGCATCTGTGTCGGCGCTTGCCCGTCGTCGACACCGTTCCGCAGCGGTGCCAGATTGCTGACCGGCATCGACATGCCGCAGCAACCCATTGACAGCCTGCGGCGGCAACTGGACGCCGGCCTGTTGCGGCTGGACGCCGAGCGCAAGTTCGTCGTCATCGGCTGCGGCCAGGGCCCCACGGTGGCTGGGTTGGCAAGCGGCGACGTGCTCGTGCTGGGCCTGATCTGCACGGGCCAGCTGCCGCCCTCGTTCATCGAGTACGCGCTGCGCCAAGGCGCCGCCGGTGTGCTCGTGACCGGTTGCCTCGATGGCGACTGCACCTTCCGCTTCGGCCAGCGCTGGACCGAAGAGCGCCTGATCGGCTTGCGCGAGCCGCACCTGCGTGCGAGCGTGCCGCGCGAGCGGCTGAGGCTGGTGTGGCCCGTCGGCAGCGACCCGTCCGCGTTCGCCCGTGCGCTGGATCAACTGCGCGACGCGGCTCGCAGCATGACCCCGACCTCTCCCGAGACCCTCGCTGACCATGGCTGAGCCCCGGACCACCCGCCCGCTCGCCTGGCTCGGCCAAGGCTTGCTGTACGGCCTGTTCGCACTGCTGGTCGGCGTGTTCTCGCAGTGGCCGCCGTACCGCCACCTTGCCGCCGACCAGGCGCTGATCAAGCTCAGCTTCACACACCACGGCCAGGTGGTCTCGCCTTGCCGGCAGCTGACGCCGGCCGAGCTCGCGAAGCTGCCACCCAACATGCGTGCGCCGACGATGTGCCCGCGAGAGCGCGCATCGGTGGTGGTCGAGCTCGATGTCGATGGCCAGCCGGCCTATCGCCATTCGGCCGCGCCCTCGGGCCTGTCCAAGGACGGCGCCTCGTCGGTCTACCACCGCGTGCAGGTGGCTTCTGGCGAGCATCGCATCGTGGTTCGCATGAAGGACAGCCCGGGCGTGGGCGGGTTCGACCATGCGCGCGAGGCCACCGTGACGCTGGCACCGGCCCACATTCTCGTGATCGACTTCGACGCCGAGAAGGGCGGCATCACACTGCAATGAACACCTCCATGCTAGCCCCCGCGATCGGCGTGACCCTTGTCGGCCCGGCGCCCGCACCGGCGCGCCCGTCGCCCTTTTCGCTCGCTGTGCCGCAGGGTACGCAACGCACACTGGCACGCGGCTGGTTGGCGCTGGCGATGCTCGCGCTGGTGGGCTCCGGGCTGTTCTCTGTGCTGCTCGTGCTGTCGCGCACGCCGGGGCTGAACCAGTGGCTGCCGGTGGCCGATTTCTTCCGCGTGGCGCTCGTCGTGCACGTGGACCTGTCGGTGCTGGTCTGGTTCATCGCAGTGGCCGGATTGCTGTGGAGCCTGAATGGCTCGGCGCGCGGCGCGGCCTGGGGCAGGGCGGCGCTGGGTCTGTGCTCGGTCGGCACGGCGCTGATGGCGCTGGCGCCCTTCGTCGCCCGTGCGCCGGCGGTGATGGCGAACTACATCCCGGTGCTCGACGGGTCTTTGTTCATGGCCGGCCTGTTGGCCTTCGGCGCCGGCGCGGCGCTGCTGGTGTTGCGCAGCCTGTTCACCGCGCCACTGCTTGGCACCCGCTTCGGCGGTGAGGGGGCGCTGCGCTTCGGGCTCAACGCGGCGGCCGTGTCCGCAGCGGTGGCGATTGCGGCCTTCGCCGCGTCATATGCCGGCGTGCCGGCGACGCTGGCCGCCAACGCCTACTACGAGATCCTGTTCTGGGGTGGCGGCCACGCGCTGCAGTTCACCTGGACGCTGCTGATGCTCGTCGGCTGGCTCTGGCTCGCCAGCGCCAGCGGTGCGCCGGTGCCGCTGAGCCCGCGCGTCACGCTGCTGATGCTTGCCGGGGCGCTGCTCGCGGTGTTCGTCACGCCCTATGCCTACCTGGCGCACGACATTGCCTCGGTCGAGCACCGCGGCCTGCTGACCTGGGCGATGCGCCTTGGCGGTGGCGTGGCGATCGTGCCGATCGGCCTCGCGGTCGTGGTCGGGTTGGCGCGTGGGCCATCGCTCGAACCTGGCCCGGCCCCGCCTGCGAGCAAGCCACCTACGGGGGTACCGATGCACCGGCTGGCAAGCGCCGCGCCGCTGCGGGCCGCGTTGTTGTCGTCAGTGCTGCTGTTCGCCGCCGGCGGGCTGATCGGTGTGTTCATCGCAGGCAGCAATGTGCGCATCCCGGCGCATTACCACGGCTGCATCGTTGGTGTGACACTGGCGTTGATGGGGTTGGTGTTTCACCTGCTTCCACAGCTGGGCTACGGGGCGCCGCAAGGTCGTCTGGCCACGCTGCAGCCCTGGCTCTACGGTGCGGGGCAACTGATGCACATTGTCGGTCTGGTCTGGTCGGGTGGTTACGGTGTACAGCGCAAGGTTGCCGGGGCCGAGCAGGTGCTGCGCAGCACGGGCGAGATCGCTGGCATGGGCCTGATGGGCCTGGGTGGTGCCATCGCGATCCTGGGCGGGCTGCTGTTCGTGGCGGTCGTGATCCGCTCGATGCGCCAGACAGCATCAGCGGCCCAGGCGTGATCGGTCGACTTCAGGCGTCGCTGCGCTGGTTGTTCATGCGCGTCGAGGCGCTGTTCAACCGGGCCTTCGGCGACCGCCTGAACCCGCTGTACCACCTGGGCGAGATCGGCTTCTTCCTGTTCTGGATCGTTGCCGGCAGCGGCTTTTATCTCTACGCCTTCTTCGAGACCGGCGTGGCCGGTGCGCATGACTCGGTCGAGGCGTTGACGCACCGCCAGTGGTTCGCGGGTGGCATCCTGCGCAGCGTGCACCGCTACGCGTCGGACGCGATGGTGCTGGTGATGCTGCTGCACATGGTGCGCCACTTCGCATTTGATCGGATGCGAGGCTTCCGCTGGTTCTCGTGGCTCACGGGCGTGGCGCTGATCTGGCTCGTCTATATCTCGGGCATCAACGGCTACATGCTGCCGTGGGACCGGCTCGCGCAGTTCGTCATCGTTGCGGTGTTCGAGTGGCTCGATGCGCTGCCCAGCTTCGGTGGCGCGCTGATGCGCAACTTCATCTACGCCAGCAGCGTCAACGACCGCCTCTTCTCGCTGCTGGCATTCATGCACATCGGCGTGTCGCTGTTGGTGCTGCTGCTGCTGTGGGTGCATGTGCAGCGCGTGCCGAAGGCGAGGACGAACCCGCCGCGGGCCATCATGGCCAGCCTGGCGTTGACGCTGCTGGCGTTGGCGCTGGCACGGCCGGCCCTCAGCCAGGGCGGCGCGGCCGATCTGTCGCTGGCCGCCGGCACGCTGGCGTTCGACTGGTTTTACCTGCCGCTGCTGCCGTTGCTGTACGCCTGGCCACTGCTGCAGGTGTGGCTGCTGGTGGGTGCGGGCACGGCCCTGCTCGCGGCGCTGCCTTGGCTGCCGCCGAACTGGCTGCGCAGCGGCTCCCACGAGGTCCGGGTCACGGTCCAGCCGGGTGCACAAACGCTGTCGGTGCGCGCTGGCGAGACGATTCTCGACGCTGGCCTGCGGCAGGGTCTCGCTCTGCCATACGAGTGCCGCAATGGCGCATGCGGCGCCTGCGTGTGCACGGTGCTGCAGGGCCGGTTCGAACCGGGCGCCTACCAGCCGGCTGCCTTGACCGACGCGATGCGCGAGCGCGGCGAGGCCTTGATGTGTTGTGCCAAGCCGATAGACAACCTAGAGATCGAAGCCGCAGTCAACAGCATGCCGCTTCGGTTCGAGGTGGGCCAGCACATCGCACGGGTCGCGCGGCTTGAGCACCTATCGGACGATGTCGTGCGCTTGCGCCTGGAGGTCGACGATGGCCGGCGCATCGTGTTTAGGGCCGGTCAATACATCAACATCATTCTCGACGACGGGCAGCGCCGTGCGTTCTCGTTCGCCAACCCGCCGCAGCAGAACGATCACATCGAGTTGCACGTGAGGCACGTCCCCGGTGGCCTATTCACCGGTCACGTGGCCACACGGATGAAGGTCGGTGACACGCTTCGCTTCGAAGGGCCGCTGGGCAACTTCACGCTGCGCGAATCCGCCAATCCGATCCTGTTCGTGGCAGGCGCGACCGGCTTCGCGCCGATCAAGAGCATCATCGAAGACGCGTTCGCACGCGGCCTGGCGCGGCCAATGTGGCTGTATTGGGGTGTGCGCCATCGGACCGACCTGTACGCGCTCGAACTGGCCGGGCAATGGCAGCGCGAGCACGCCAGCTTCCGTTTCGTGCCGGTGCTGTCCCACGCCAAGGCCGATGAGGGCTGGGTCGGGCGCACTGGCATGGTTCACGCGGCAATGGTTGCCGATTTTCCGGACCTGCGGGGGTTCGAGATTTATGTCTGCGGCTCGGCGAGGATGGTCGAGGCGGCCGTCCCGGCGTTCGTTGCGCAGGGTTTGGGCGAGGGTCTGTGCTTCACCGACACCTTTGTACCCGCACTGGCGCAGATTCTCACCGACCAGCGGGCGTCGTGAGCCGGTGCGATGGACTCGCTTTGCGTGCCGCACAAACTCTACCAGCGCCAGTGTTTGTTGGCGCCGCTGGCGGAATGGGCCACTCTTCGAAGTTGCTGACCGACAGGTAGGCCATGGCGAGACGGAGCCAAACCCGCGCTCCCGTGGGTCTTCCGCTCGCTGAAGTTGGGGCACCTGAAAGTTGCCGCGACGGATCGCCCTAAGGCCGGCACCAACAGCGTCCTTCATCGATGTCACAAGTGGTTCCGACCATCTTGCCCACGGCGCTTGAGGCCCTTGACCACGCCCGAGATGGCGAGGCCTTCGATGTGGCATCTCAAGACATGTGCGCGCCCGTTCTCGACGGCATGAATCTAGCGCTGGAGATCGGGCGTCGGCGTGGGCCGACAGGACTGCGTATCGTCATGCTGACCTCATCCGGGCGGCGGCATGCCGTGAAGGCGGGGCACGCCGTTGAATTGGCGGCCTGCCTGCCCGCCTAAGGCTTGACTCGGGTTTTGGCGCTGGCCGAACTGTTCAGAGGCACGGGGTCTTCGGTGCTCGAAGAAAGGTTGGCCAGATGCTTGATCGTGCCCCGAACCTGAGGGACCAGCGTGAGTGTGACCTGGGCTTGCCCCAGCTTGGCGACGGACCCCAGCGCGCACTGCACGACGCCAGCGTCAACCGTGCAGGTCCCCTGGGACGCGGAGACGCTCGACAAGGTCGCGGCCGCCGGCACGGCATAGCTCAGCGTGACGCCGTCCGCCGCGGCCGGCCCCTTGTTGCGTGCGTTCGCGGTCACCGTCAGCGGCAGGCCGACATGGGCCGGATCGGGCGCATCGGTGAGGCTCACCGAGAGATCAGCCAACGCCTGCTTGAACTTGGCCGTCTGGCCACCCACGGCGTGGACGCTCAGGTCCTTTCCGAAGGCCAGGCCCACGGCCGATGAGCCGGGGGCCGTTGCAGTCCAGGCCCGGCTGCCGTCTGCACGAACCTTGGTGACGGCCATCTCGAACAAGGTGCTGGCTGCCAGGTAGGCGTTGTCATTGCGGTCCAACTGCATCTGCGCATGAAGCAGCAGCGACACGCCCGGCCCATCGCCATCGGGTTGGTCCCACAGGACATCGCCGCTGGTGTTGTACTTCATGAAGGCAGCGCCGGCTCCCCCGCCCGCAGGAAAGCCACTCAACACGGGCTGGGCGTCACTGCCCACCTCGACCCTCATCGCCGTCATGGCGTGGTGGCGGGCCCACAACGTGGCGCCGGTGGGGGAGAGCTTGCGCAACTCGGTACCGTCGTTCACCAGATAGGTGTTGCCGGCCGCGTCGCCGGCTGCGTCACCCTGCGGTGTGCTGGCGAAACCGCCCTGCTGCCAGACGAGTTGGCCCGCTTTGTCGATCTTCGTGTACCCGTTGAGGATGCCGGTGATGCCCCGCGACACGATCACCAGAGCCTGGTCCGGTGTCCACTTGAAGTTGACCGGGGCGCCCACGCCGGCGCTGTCCGAATACGTCCAGACATCCGTGCCGTCGGGTGCGACCTTTCGGACCTGGGTCACCAGCCCGTTCGGGGCAGACCCCAGCCCGAGCACATAGGCATTGTCCTGTTCGTCCACCAGCAGCTTGCGGGTCGACGACCCGTCGAAGAAGCTTCCGATGTCGCGCCGCCACAGCAACTGGCCCTGTGCGTTGAACTTCAGAAGGAGGCCATTGGCTGTCACCGGATTGCTGAAGCCCGAGCGCAGCGTGCCCGACACCAAGATGTTCCCCTGGCTGTCGGTTGCGACCCAGGTGGCCACCTCGTGCCTGGTGGAGTCGTTGTTGCCGGATGACGACTCCCACAGCACGGCACCGGCGGCACTTCGCTTGGTCAGGAAAATGTCGCCACCAGGGTTGTAGTCCCAGCGCGCTGTGTAGACCTCGCCCGCTGCATTCAGGGCCACCGAGACACCGCCCGGCTGGTTGACCCAATCGGTCGAAACCTGGGCCTGGGACGTGAGCGCCGTTGCTGCCAGGAGGCAGCCGGTCAGGAAGGGTCGAAGCATGAGGGTTGTCCTTTGAGGTCAGTCTCCAGCGTAGTCGCTTGAGCGCGTTGGGGTCTTGATCGACAACAAGCGCCGCGGGGCATGGCCGGTTCAAGGGACAGAGCGGGCTGCGTACCGCTTGATACGTGGCGACTCGACGTGCAGTCTCCTTTGCCAAGAGCCCCATGCCGGGACCGGTCAGCCCAACGAAGAGAGTGGCCCGTCTGGGACTCTCCCTGACAGTGCAATCCCCGTGGGGCGCTGGAGGGCCGGCCCCTAGAATCCCTGCGCGGCCGCACAATGCCTCCTGCGGACGCACCGCACAAGGAGCCTTCTTCGATGCCATCCACCCGCCGGCCCGCCGCCGATGCTGCTTCCGCTGGGGCCAGCGCGCCGCGCATCCTGAAGAAGTACCCGAACCGCCGCCTCTACGACACCAACGCCAGCACCTACATCACCCTGGCAGATGTGAAGAAGATGGTGCTTGAAGGCGTCGAATTCGAGGTTCGCGACGCCAAGACCGGCGACGACCTGACCCGTAGCATCCTGCTGCAGATCATCCTGGAGGAAGAGACCGGCGGCGCGCCGATGTTCACCGCCACGATGCTGGCGCAGATCATCCGTTTTTATGGCCATGCCATGCAGGGGATGATGGGCTCCTACCTGGAGAAGAACCTGCAGACCTTCGTCGAGATGCAGGCCCGAATGGCCGAGCAAGCGCGCGGCCTGTACGACCCCAAGGCTTTCACCCCGGAAATGTGGTCGCAGTTCATGAGCGGCCAGGCGCCGGTGATGCAGGGCTTGATGGGAAACTACCTCGAGCAATCCAAGAACCTGTTTGTTCAGATGCAGGAACAGGTTCAGAAGCAGTCCGGTGGGTTGTTGCCGGGGTTTCCGGGCTTTCCGGTTCCACCGGTCCAGAAATAGCCTTCCGCAGGTTTGGTGCCGGCCCGGTTTGCGACAATCGGGCGCATGACCGCAGACTCCACCGCGCCAGCTGAAAAAGCGGCGCCAACCATCGGTTTCGTTTCGCTGGGCTGCCCAAAGGCACTGACCGACTCCGAACTGATCCTGACCCAACTCTCCGCCGAGGGCTACCAGACCGCCAAGACCTACCAGGGTGCCGACCTGGTGATTGTCAACACCTGCGGATTCATTGACGACGCGGTCAGGGAGAGCCTGGACACCATCGGCGAGGCCCTGGCCGAGAACGGCAAGGTCATTGTCACCGGTTGCCTGGGCGCCAAGCAGGGCGAGGGTGGCGAGAACCTGGTGCGCCAGGTGCACCCCAAGGTGCTGGCCGTCACGGGCCCGCACGCCACCCAGGAGGTGATGGATGCGGTGCACCTGCACGTGCCCAAGCCGCACGACCCCTTCGTGGATCTCGTGCCTGCCGCCGGCATCAAGCTCACGCCGCGGCACTACGCCTATCTCAAGATCAGCGAAGGCTGCAACCACCGCTGCACGTTCTGCATCATCCCCAGCATGCGCGGGGATCTCGTCTCGCGGCCAGTGGGCGACGTGCTGAAGGAGGCGAGGGCGCTGTTCGAGGGCGGGGTGAAGGAGTTGCTGGTCGTCAGCCAGGACACGTCGGCCTATGGGGTGGATGCCAAGTACCGCACCGGCTTCTGGGACGGCAGGCCCGTCAAGACCCGCATGCTGGAACTGGTGGCAGAACTGGGCGAGTTGGCTCGCCAGCATGGCGCCTGGGTGCGCCTGCACTACGTGTACCCCTATCCGCATGTGGACGAGGTGATCCCGCTGATGGCCCAGGGCTTGGTGCTGCCGTATCTCGACGTGCCTTTTCAGCACTCGCATCCGGATGTGTTGAAGCGCATGAAGCGCCCTGCCAGCGGCGACCGCAATCTGGAACGCATCCAGAAGTGGCGCGAGATGTGCCCCGAACTCGTTGTCCGGTCGACCTTCATCGCCGGGTTCCCGGGCGAGACCGAAGCCGAGTTCGACCATCTGTTGGGGTTTCTGAAGGAAGCGCAGATCGACAGGGCCGGCTGCTTTGCCTATTCCCCGGTGGCTGGTGCCGCTGCCAACGAACTGCCCGGCGCCTTGCCTGATGCGCTGCGTGATGAGCGCAGGGCCCGCTTCATGGCCGTGGCTGAAGAGGTGTCGGTGGCGCGCCTGCGCCGCCGCATCGGGGCCACCATGCAGGTTCTGGTGGACCGGGCACCTGCCCTGGGCCGCAAGGGCGGCGTGGGACGCAGCTATGCCGATGCGCCAGAGATCGACGGCACCGTGCGGCTGCTGCCGCCGGCCAAAGCCTCCACCCAGCTGCGGGTGGGCGAGTTTGCCAAGGCGCGCATCGTCGCGGCAGAGGGGCATGACCTGGTGGGCGAACCGGTATGAGCGCCGACAAGTCCACCGAACTGATTCACCACCCCTACCGCGCGCCGGTTGACTTCGAATCACCGGCCGTCGCGGTGAACAAGGCCTCGACGGTGTATTTCCCCACGGTGGCTGCGTTGCGCGCGCGCCGGTGGGTCGACAAGAGCGCCTACACCTACGGCCTGCACGGCACACCGACCACGTTCACGCTGGAAGCCCGGCTGGCGACACTGGAAGGCGCGACGCATGTGATCCTGGCGCCCAGCGGGCTGTCGGCGTTGACGGTGGTGAACATGGCCTTGCTGGGCAGCGGCGACACGATGCTGCTGCCTGACAACGTCTACAACCCCAGCAAGGATTTCGCGCGCCACGAGATGGCTCAGTGGGGCATCGGCCATCGGCTGTACGACCCGATGCGGCCCGACACTCTGCTCGCTGCGTTGGGGCCCGAGGTGAAGCTGGTCTGGCTCGAAGCGCCTGGTTCGGTGACATTGGAGTTCCCCGATATAGCCAATCTGGTGCGCACGGTGCGCGAGGCCGCACCGCAGGCCACCATCGCGCTGGACAACACCTGGGGCGCTGGGTTGGCCTTCGACGCGTTCGCGATGGGGGTCGATCTCACGATCCACGCATTGACCAAGTACCCGTCTGGCGGCGGCGACGTGCTGATGGGCTCCATCGCCTGCCGCGACGACAAGTTGCACGAAAAGCTTGCCTGGACGCACAGCCGGCTCGGGTTGGGCGTCGGTGCGAACGACGCCGAGACCCTGCTGCGCGCGCTGCCCAGCCTGCCGCTTCGGTATGCAGCGCAAGATGCCTCGGCCCGCCGGATCGCCCAGTGGGCCACGCAGCAGGTGCCTCGCGTTCGTCGCGTGCTGCATCCGGCCCTGCCGGGCTCGCCGGGCCACGACCACTGGGCCGCCACCTGCCGTGCCGCAGCGGGTTTGCTGACGCTGGAGTTCGACCCTGCGGTCACGCCGGCACAGGCCGATGCGTTCGTCGACGGTCTTCGCCTCTTTCGCATCGGCTGGAGCTGGGGCGGGCCCGTCAGCTTGGCGGTGCCCTACCGCGCACCGCTCATGCGGCAACTGGGCAGTGGGTACGAGGGCGTGCTGGTCCGCCTGTGCATTGGCCTGGAGGCCACGGACGATCTGATCGCCGACCTGGCGGCAGGATTGGCGCGGATCTAGAAGCGCCCGTCGCGGGCGAAGCGGCGGGTCGCGTCCACCAGGGCCGCGGCGATGCCGGGCTCGTAGGACGAGTGGCCGGCATCGGCAACGATGCGCAGATCCACTCCTGGCCAGGCGTCCGCCAGCGCGTGGGCATAGCGCACGGGGCAGATGACGTCGTAGCGACCGTGCACGATGAAGCCGGGCAGGTGCCGGATGCGCGACATGCCGTCGATCAACTGGTCCGGCCGAAGGAAGGCCTGGTGGCGGAAGTAGTGCGCTTCGAGCCTGCCGATGCCCAGCGCCACGGCGTCCTCGGTGAAGGCGTCCGCAGTCTCAGGGTTGGGCCGCAGGTGCAGGCACGACCCCTCGTAACGGCTCCAGGCCCGAGCGGCGGGCCCGTAGACGGCCGGATCCGGCGATTCGAGACGGCGGCTGTAGGCGGCCAACAGGTCGCCGCGCTCGGCCTCAGGAACGTGGCCAGCGAATGCCTCCCACTCGCGCGGGAAGAAATTGCGCACGCCGTGCAGCCACCAATCGATCTCCTCGTCGCTCACCAGCCAGATGCCGCGCAGCACCAAGCCCAGGCACCGCTCCGGGTGCGCCTGGGCGTAGGCCAGGGACAGCGTCGATCCCCAAGAACCGCCGAACACCAGCCAACGCTCGATGCCCAGCATCTCGCGCAGGCGCTCGATGTCGGAGATCAGCAGGTCGGTGGTGTTCTCGCGAGTTTCACCGAGCGGCGTCGACTGGCCGGCACCGCGCTGGTCGAACAACACCACGTGGTACCGAGCCGGGTCGAAGAAGCGCCGGCTCTTGGGCGAGATGCCCGCGCCCGGGCCGCCGTGAAGGAACAGGGCCGGAATGCCGTCCGGGGATCCGCAGGTTTCCCAGTACAGGGTGTGCAGCTCGCTGACGGGCAAGCTGCCCGTGCGAAGCGGCTCGACAGGCGGGTGCAGCACGTCGTCCAGCGTCATTCCTTGCCCCCAGAGGAGACCTTGTGTCTCATCAAGCGTCCCTTCTCCCTTTCCCAATCGCGCTTCTTCTCGGTGTCGCGCTTGTCGTGCTGGGCCTTGCCCTTGGCGAGAGCGATGTCAGCCTTCACGTGGCGGCCCTTCCAGTGCAGGTTCAGCGGCACCAGCGTGAAGCCGCGCTGCTCGACCTTGCCGATGAGCCGGCGGATCTCACCTTTGCTCATCAGCAGCTTCTTGGTCCGGTCTGCCTCGGGGTTCACGTGGGTTGACGCACTGCGCAGCGCGTTGATGCGGCAGCCGATCAAAAAAAGCTCGCCGTCGCGGATCACCACGTAGCCGTCAGTCAACTGGATCTGGCCGGCGCGCACCGCCTTGACCTCCCAGCCCTCCAGGACCATGCCCGCCTCGAATTGCTCTTCGATGTGGTATTCGAATCGTGCGCGGCGGTTTTCAGCGATCAGGGCGGACATGGGGAACCAGGGCAGGGCAGCGGTTGGTGGACCACGTGCCTAAAATCAGCGCATTGTATGAAGCACGTGAAGAAGTCCGTCCTGCTTTGGTATTCACCCGCCGAGATGTACCGGCTGGTCACCGACGTGCCGCTCTATCCGGACTTCCTGCCCTGGTGTGACCGTGCCGAGGTGCTGGAGCACCGCGACGACGGCATGACAGCACGCATCGGCCTGGCCTATGCGGGCGTGCGTCACGCCTTCACCACCCGCAATGAGCACCAGCCGGACCGGCAGGTGCTGGTGCGCCTTGTCGACGGGCCGTTTTCGCTGTTGGAGGGCTCGTGGGTCTTCGCGCCGCTGGGCCGCCCCGGTGGTGAAGCGGCGGCCTGCCGGATCGAGTTCGACCTGCGCTATGCGTTCTCCAGCCGGCCTTTGGAGGCGGTGCTGAGCCCGGTGTTCGACAAGGTGGCGAACACCTTTGTCGACTCTTTCGTCACCCGCGCGGAGCAGGTGTATGGCCAGCGTTGAGGTATTGCCGGGGCTGGCCGTCCAGGTCAGTTACAGCCCTGCACCGCGTCAGGTGGATTGCGTGCGGCTGGAACTCCCAGCCGGCAGCACGGTGGCTGATGCCCTGCGCGCCTGCGGCCTGTTGGAGCGCCACGCGCTGCCCCTTGATGGTTCTGTTGCGGTCGGCGTGTGGACCAAGCTTCGCCCGCTGGACACGCCGCTGCGGGCGAATGACCGGGTTGAGATCTACCGCAGCTTGCAAGTGGACCCCAAGGAAGCGCGCCGCCAGCGTTACCGCAAGCAGCCGCCGCGGGCCCGATAGGCCGTGGGGCTCAATTGCAGCTGGCGTTGACCTGATCCCGGGTGCGCGCCAGTTCGGCGGCCCGCGCGTTGTCG
>CAYJEC010000022.1:0-15708 GCA_964369025.1 uncultured Ideonella sp.
GACCTTGTTGAAAGCTCATGGGGTGCTCCTGGTGGGGAAAGAAAGTAAGGGCCTGAGGCCGTTGATCAGAGGACGGCCCAGACGGCGTCGTAGGCCACCCGGTCGCCATTGGCCAATTCCAGCGCCAGCGTGTCGCCGAAGGTGCTCACCGCCTGGACACGCTGGTGCGCCAGCGTCATCGAGTCGACCGCGGTCGTCCCCGACGTGGCGGTGACCTTGAAGCTCAAAGCTTCGTCGCGGTACTCCTCCGGCACGTCGTATTTGAAGCTGTGGCGCCCGGCGGTGAGGTCGGTCATCTCGACCGTGCCGATCGTTCGGCCGGCCGCATTCATGATCTCGATCTTGGCGTTGGTGGCGGTGCTGCTGATCTCGAAGCCGCCGTCGCCCTGGCCCTCCTGCACGCGGAGCACGTTGCCCTCGATGGCCACATCGTGGCCGATCAGGTTGGCGCTCTGCATCGCCTGCAACTGGATGAACTGGCTGTTCAGGCCGGCGGTGGTGGCGTTCAGTTCCTCGATGCCGGTCACCGTGCTGATCTGCGCCATCTGGGTGGTGACCTCGGCGTTGTCCAGCGGGTTCAGCGGATCCTGGTTCTGCATCTGGGCAACCAGCAGCTTGAGGAAGCGGTCCGAGGCCTCGGAGGCGCTCGTCGCCTGCAACGCGTTGGCGTCGTTGGTGCCGGTGCCCTGGATGTTGCCGGGAATGGTGATGGACATGGTGCGGGGTCCGGTTGGGGGTGTCAGCCTTGGCCGAGTTGCAGGGTCTTCTGCAGCAGCGACTTGGCGGTGTTCATCACTTCGATGTTGTTCTGGTACGAGCGCGATGCCGAGATCATGTTGACCATCTCCTCGACGGCGTTCACATTGCTGAAGGTCACGTAGCCCTCGGCATCGGCTGCAGGGTGGCCGGGCTGGTGGATCTTGCGTCCCGGGGCCTGGTCTTCACTGATGTTGGAGACGCGCACGCCTGCACTGCCTTCCGCAGCACTCTCACCGGGTTTGACGGTGCCCATCAGGACAGTCTGGAAGACCACCTGGCGAGCCTTGTAGGCCTGGCCGTCGGGCCCGGCCACGCTGTCGGCGTTGGCCAGGTTGGAGGCCACCACATTGAGGCGCTGGCTTTGCGCGCTGACCGCGCTTCCAGAGACATCGAAGACCTTGAACATGCTCATGCCGTGACTCCTTCAGGTGCCTGGCCTCAGCCCTGGCTCGGGCTCTTCATGGCGTCCAGCATGGTGCGGACGCTGCTGTTGATGAATCGCAGCGTGGCCTCGTACTTCACCGAGTTCTCGGCAAAGCTGGCGCGCTCGCGGTCCATGTCGACGGTGTTGCTGTCCAGGTTGGTCTGGCTCGGCGTGGCGTATCGCAGCGCGGCCTGCGCCGGGCTCGCGCCCTGCGCGATGGCCATGTGGCCCTGCTCGGTGGTGGCCATCCTCCCACCACCGGGCAGCTGCCCGGTGGCCAGCTTCAGGGCGCTGGCGAAATCCATGTCGCGCGCCTGGTATCCCGGGGTGTCTGCGTTGGCGATGTTGCTGGCGATCACCCGCTGGCGCTCTGCCCGCAGCGTCAACGCCTGGGCTTGGAAATCCAGCGATCGGGTCAGGCGGTTGACGTTCATGGTGGGCGGCCGAAAGTCCTTCAGGGTGGCGGCGCGCCGGCCGAAAACACCGGTGGCAATGCCGCGTGCGCCGATTGTGGAATCCAGCCCCTGCGCTGAAAGCCCGAAAAGGGGCCGGTGCCGCCCGCATCTCCCGCCTTGCGGATGCGCCCGCCTGCCTACAGTCGCATCCATGTCGTACCCGGCCCTTCTCTGGTCTGCCTTGCTCGCCCTGGCGCTGACGCTTGCGTCTGGCGCGGTGCGTGCCCAGGCCGATGGCGACCTGGCTGGAATCGGCGCCCAGGTGGAGCAACTGGCCAAGGAGAGTGCAGGGCGAGCAGGCCTGGCCGGCGCCCGCATCGAAGTCGAGGTGGGCAGCCTGGATCCGCGCCTGAAGTTGGCCCCCTGCCAACGCATCGAGCCCTATCTGCCTGCAGGGCTGCCCGCATGGGGCCGCACCCGGATCGGCCTGCGGTGCACCCAGGGGGCCCGTTTGTGGAATGTCAGCCTGCCCATCACCGTGAAGGTCTGGGCTCGTTCGCTGGTGACGGCCTCGGCACTGCCGGCGGGCACCATGCTGGCAGCGGAACACCTGGGCGAAGCCGAGGTGGATCTCGCGGCAGCGCCCGGCCTGCCCCTGACCGAACCGGGCGCCCTGGTCGGCCGCTATCTCGCCCGGCCGCTCGCGGCCGGCAGTGCGGTGCGCCAGACAGACCTCAAGGCCCGCCAGTGGTTCGCCGCAGGCGAGACGGTGCGTGTCGTCGCCGTCGGGCCGGGCTGGCAGGTGGTGACGGAAGGCCAGGCCATGAGCCCGGGGCTGGAAGGCCAGATCGTCCGGGTGCGCACGGAACAGGGCCGGATGCTGCAGGCGCGCCCCGTGGGCGACCGGCAGGTGGAGGTGGCGCTGTGAACCCGGCTGATGCCCCCACCGGAAATAGGTCTAAAGTCTCGACCACTGTCTCCGATACCCGATACATGTCGAAAAAGCTTGCCAAGATCTGGCAGGCTCTCAGGAGCTCATCATGAAAATCGGTTCGCTCGAAAACAAGCCCGCCGTGACCACGCTGCAGAACGATCGCAAGTCGCCCGGCGCGGACAAGTCCGGCAGCGGGAAGGCGGCCGAGCCGAGCGCCACGGTGGAGTTCTCCTCGGCTGCCAGCCTGCTCAGCAGTGCGTCCGCCGACCCGTCGTTCGACGCCGAGAAGGTCGAGCGCATGGCCCAGGCCATCCGCGACGGGAAGTTCGAGGTCAATGCCGACAAGATCGCCGACAAGCTGCTGGCCAACGCCCGCGAGCTGCTGGGCAAGTACTCGTCGTGATGCCCCGGGGTGCGCCATCTGCCACCCTGCCTGATCCTCTTTCCAGACACCGCGCGCTCATGCATGGTGCTGGCCCATTGCACCTTGGCCGAGTGACAAGCACACCATGTTGAGCTCCCCCGCCGAACAGCACGCACTGCGCGCCACCACCGACCTGGAATCGGCCCTCGCTGCTGTCGAGGCCCAGCTGGCCGCGCTCGGCGATGCCCTCAAGGCTCAGGATCCCGATGCCACCGAGGCGGCTTCCACGGGCTTGCACCGCGCGCTGGCCGTGGCGGTCGACCGATCGACCAACGCCGCCCGCAACGGCGGCATGCCGCCCGCCCTGCGCCGCCGCCTTGCCCTGGCCGGTGCCAGTGTGGCCGCCCAGCGAGAGGCCGTGGCCCGTGCCGCCACGTCGCTGGACCGCGCCATCGAGATCCTGCTGCCCGACGCAGCACCGGCCCGCTCCCCCGTCTACGGCGCCCAGGGCAACCCCTGGCGCTCATCGACCAGCGGCGTGGCCGAGGCCTGAACGCCGCAAGTCGGCCGCGGTTCGCCTTCTAATCAGGGCTTCAACCAGCTCAAGCGCGAAGGAACATCGGTGCATCGCCACTAGTGCGGGGGCACCAGCTCATGTTTCGCTCGCTTTGGATCTCAAAGACCGGCATGGAGTCTCAGCAGACTCAGCTGGACCACATTTCGAACAACCTCGCCAACGTGGCCACCAGTGGCTACAAGCGCGCGCATGCCCAGTTCGAGGACATGATGTACCAGACGCTGCGCCAGTCCGGCGCGGCGAGCTCGGAGCAGACGCAGCTGCCGACCGGCCTGCAGGTCGGCCTGGGCGCCCGGGCCGTGGCCACCGCGCGCAATTTCAGCCAGGGCAACCTGCAGCAGAGCGGCGGCAACCTCGATGTGGCCATCAAGGGCAACGGCTTCTTCCAGATCAGCCTGCCGGATGGCGGTACCGCGTACACGCGCGACGGCTCGTTCCAGCTCGATGCCCAGGGCCAGATGGTCACCAACAACGGCTATCTGGTGCAGCCCGGCATCACCATCCCGGCCAATGCGCAGAGCGTGACGATTGCGCCTGACGGTACTGTCAGCGTCTCGTTGCCCGGCCAGGCCACGCCACAGACCGTGGGCCAGTTGCAACTGGCCAGCTTCGTCAACGCCGGCGGCCTGGAGCCGCGCGGCTCCAACCTCTTCGGCGAGACAGCCGCCTCCGGCGCGCCGAACAACGGCGCACCTGGCAGCACTGGCCTGGGCAGCCTCCAGCATGGGTTTCTGGAGACCAGCAACGTGAACGTCGTCGAGGAACTGGTGGCGATGATCCAGACCCAGCGCGCCTACGAGCTCAACTCCAAGGCCATTTCCACCTCGGACCAGATGCTGCAACGCCTGGCGCAATTGTGATGAACACGCTTCTTCGCTCGCTCGCCGCAGCCTTGCCGCTGTTTTCACTTTCGGCCTGCCAATCTGTCTTGCCCTCCGAGGCACGGGTCGATTTCTCCAGCGCCACCGCGCCGGAGATGCCGATGGCCCAACCTGCCGTGTGGACCGGAGCGCAGCCCGGCGTGGTGGCGATGCCGGTCACCGGCTCGATCTATCAATCGGCCGTCTACCGGCCATTGTTCGAGGACCACCGTGCGAGGCTGGTGGGCGACACGCTGACGATCCAGATCGTCGAGAAGATCGCCGCCACGCAGACGGCCAACAGCACGATCGATAAATCGGGCGACGTTTCAGCCAGCGTCACCGCGTTGCCCGGCGTGGCCGCCAAGCTGCTGGGCGGCGCCACGGCCACAGGCACCAGCGCCAACACCTTTGCCGGCAAGGGAACCACGGCCAGCAGCAACGATTTCACCGGCACCATCACGGCCACCGTGGTGGGCGTGCTGCCCAATGGCCACCTGATGGTGGCGGGCGAGAAGCAGATTGGCGTGAACCAGCACGTCGACGTACTGCGCTTCACCGGCCAGGTGGACCCGCGTTCCATCCAGCCCGGCAACACCATCCCGAGCGCGCAGATCGCCAATGTGCGTGTCGAGCACCGCGGCCGCGGTGCCATGGCCGATGCGCAGGGAATAGGCTGGCTGGCGCGCTTCTTTTTGAATCTTCTGCCGGTTTAAGTTTGCCCAGAATCGTTGGCAGGGCCTCTTCTGCCCCACCAACGACATGCACACCACCGACAAACTTCTGCGCGCCGCCATGGCGCTGGCCACCCTGGCCGCGAGTGCGGCGCTGTGGTGGCCCTGGCCGACCCAGGCCGCCCAGCGCATCAAGGAAATCGCCGCCGTCCAGGGCGTGCGCTCCAACCAGCTGATCGGCTATGGCCTGGTGGTGGGCCTGGACGGCACTGGCGACCAGACGGCGCAGGCGCCGTTCACCCAGCAGGGCTTGAACTCGATGCTCCAGCAGATGGGCATCACCGTGCCGCCAGGCACGACCATGCAGCTGAAGAACATTGCCGCGGTGCTGGTCACCGCCCAACTGCCCGCCTTCGCCCAGCCGGGCCAACAGATCGATGTGGGCGTCAGCTCTATCGGCAATGCCAAGAGCCTGCGCGGCGGCACCCTGGTGGCCACGCCGCTGAAGGGGGCCGATGGGCAGGTCTATGCCGTGGCGCAGGGCGGGCTGATCGTCGGCGGCGCCGGTGCCTCGGCGGGTGGCTCCAAGGTCCAGATCAACCATCTGTCGGGGGGCCGCGTGCCGCAGGGCGCGACCGTTGAACGCACGGTGCCCACGCCACTGAACATCGGCGACTCGATCCAGCTCGACCTCAACGCAGCCGACTTCAACACCGCACGTGCAGTGGCACAGGCCATCAACGCCGCCAAGGGCGCGGGTGTCGCCCAGGCGCTGGACGGCCGCGTGGTGCGCGTGCGCGCACCCACCGAGATGGACGCCCGCGTGTCCTTCCTGGCCGACATCGAGAACCTGCCGCTGGACTTGGCCAAGCCTGCCGCCAAGATCGTGCTCAACCCGCGCACGGGGTCCATCGTGTTGAACCAGGCCGTCACGCTGGCGCCTTGCGCGGTGGCGCATGGCAGCCTCTCCGTGACCATCAGCTCCACACCGGTGATCAGCCAGCCCGGCGCGCTCTCCAACGGCGAGACGGTGGTCAAGGAGAAGGCCGACATCTCGATTTCGCAGCAGGGGGGCGCCATCATCGCGCTGCCGGCCGGTGCGCAGCTGGCCGATGTCGTCAAGGCGCTCAATTCCCTCGGCGCCACGCCGCAGGATCTGCTTGCCATCCTGCAAGCCATGAAGTCTGCCGGTGCGCTGCAAGCGGAGCTGGAGGTGATCTGATGGCCACGACGCCCTTCAACCCCGCGCCTCTGACGACCCGCACTGGTTTCGGCGATGCCCGCGGCGTGGAGTCGCTGCGGCAGCGTGCTGCGCAGGATCCGAAGGCCGCTGTGCGCGAAGCGGCCAAGCAGTTCGAGTCGCTGTTCATGCAGGAGTTGCTGAAGAACATGCGCCAGTCGGCACAGGCCACCGGCATGATGGAGAACGAAGCCACCAAGCTGGGCTCGGAGATGCTGGACACCCAGTGGGCCGGCAAGCTCTCCGGCCTGCCGGGCGGCCTCTCCGATGTGATCGCACGCCAGCTCGAGCGTCAGATGGGCATGAGCCCAGGGCCAATTCCGAAGCCGGATGCCACCGCTCGCGCGCCGGTGGCTGCCGCGCCGGTGCGCATCCCGCAGCAGGCGGCGTTGGGATTCGTGCAGCAGCATCAGGCTGCGGCGGCCCAGGCCCAGGCCGCCAGCGGCATCCCGGCCTCGTTCATGATCGCTCAGGCCGCGCACGAGACCGGTTGGGGCCGCAAGGAGATCCGCCATGCCGACGGCAGCTCGGCGAACAACCTGTTCGGCATCAAGGCCGGCCCGACCTGGAATGGCCCGGTGGCCGAGGTGACCACCACCGAATATGTCAACGGCCAGCCGCGCAGGATGGTCCAGAAGTTCCGCGCCTACGCCAGCCATGCCGAGAGCTTTGCCGACTACGCGAAGCTGATGAAGACCAACCCACGATACGAGCAGGTGGTGGCCTCCGCCAACGACGCCAAAGGCTTTGCCCACGGATTGCAGCGCGCGGGCTACGCCACCGACCCGGCCTATGCCGAGAAACTGGCCCGCGTCATCAACACCACGCTGCGCCTGCAACGCAGCGCCACCGCGTGATCGCGCGGCGTTAGGAGCACACCATGGCCGGATCCACCCTCATGTCGATCGGGATGCGGGCGATGTTCGCCAACAACGCATCGCTCACTGTCACTGGCCACAACATCGCCAACGCGAACGTCGAAGGCTATTCGCGCCAGGAGGTCCAGCTGGCCACGGCAGCGGGCCAGTTCACCGGCGCCGGCTTTTTCGGCAAGGGTGTGAATGTGGTGAACGTCCAGCGCGCCCATGACAAGTTCCTGGCGATGCAACTGGTGGCAGCCCGCTCGATGGCGGCAATGGACGATGCCCGATTCGGCCAACTGAGCCAGCTGGAGAACGTCTTTCCGCCGGGCGAACAGGGCCTCGGCTTCGCGATGGGGGACTTCTTCGCCTCGATGGTGGATCTGTCCAACTCGCCGGGCGACAGTTCGGCCCGGCAGGCCGCGCTGGCACGTGCCGCCGATGTCGCGGACCGGTTCTCCAGCAGTGCGTCGCGGCTCGACATGCTGCAGGATGGCGTGCGCAACGACCTGGAAGCCTCGGCCAGTGCGGTGAACGCGTTGGCAGCCAGAGTGGCCCAACTGAACGAGCAGATCTCCGCCTACCGCGGATCGGAGCAGCAGCCCAACGACCTGCTGGACGAGCGCGACAACCTGATCAACCAGATCGGCAGCTATGTGGATGTGACCACGATCGCCGCCGACGATGGATCGGTCGGCGTGTTCATCGGCGGCGGGCAGCGCCTGGTCCTGGGTTCGCTGGCGACCGAGCTCACCGTGGCGCCGGACAACATGGATCCCACGCGGGCAAGCCTGGCGATCAACTCGCATGGCACCCTGCTGACCCTCAGCGAGGACTCGCTCGGCGGCGGCTCGATGGCGGGCCTGTTGCGCTACCAGAACAACGACCTGGTGATGGCCCGCAACCAGCTGGGCCAGATGGCCGTGGCGTTTGCCTCCAAGGTGAACGAGGCCCAGGCACTGGGCATCGACCTGAATGGCAACATCGGTTCGCCCATCTTCGATGTCGGCCCCCCTGTGGCCAGGCCGGCGTCCACGAACGCACGCGACGGCAGCGGTGCGCTCATCGGCACCGTCACCCTGACGGTCACCGACGGCAGCCTGCTTCAGGCCAGCGACTATTCGTTGCGGCCAGATCCAAACAACCCCGGCATGTACGAGGTGGTCCGGCTGTCGGACGGCGTGACACGCAGCGTGGCCAGCGGTGACGAGGTGGATGGGTTTCGCATCGACGTCGGCACGCCGGAGCCGGCGGCCACCGACCGCTTCCTGCTGCAGCCCGTCAACCGCGCCGCCAACGGCATGGCACGGGTGCTGGACGACCCCAACGGGCTGGCCGCCGCCTACCCGGTGGAGGGATCGATGGGGGTGGACAACACCGGCACAGCCACCATTGACCAGCTCCGCATGACCGACGGGACGGTGGATCCTGAACTGACAGCCACCTTCACCTTCAGTGACGACACCGGGGCCTACACCTGGGAGCTCCGGGATCGCACCACCGGGGCCCTGGCGAGCAGCGGCACGGGCACCTGGACACCGGGCGAACCCATCGAACTCAACGGATTCTCCGTGCAGCTCAACGGCGTACCACTGACCGGGGATACCTTGACGGTGGGCAAGACCATGTTCCCAGCCAGCAACAACGGCAACGCACTGGCGATGCAGCAGATGGCCGACGAACGGTTCGTCGGCCAGTCAATGGACGGCAGCGGCAACATCGTCGGAGGCGCCACGGTCACAGATGCCTACGCCAACACGATGTCCGAGATCGGCGTCCGGGTGCAGAGTGCGCGGGTGTCGGCCAACATTTCCTATTCAGCCGCCATGCAGGCGGCGCAGGCGCAGGCCGCCCGGTCCGGTGTCAACCTGGACGAAGAGGCGGCTCGGCTGATCCAGTTCCAGCAGGGCTACCAGGCTGCAGCCAAGGTGCTGCAGGTGGCCCAGTCGGTGTTCGACACCATGCTCCAGATCGGCGCATGAAGGAGCTAACGCATGTACCGCACTTCCACGTTCACCACCTACGCCAACTCCATCGCCACGCTGCAGCGTAGGCAGGTCGAGATGGGCGACGCCCAGACGCGCCTGACCACCGGTCTGCGGGTTGTGCACGCCAGTGACGACCCCACGGCAGCGGGGCGCGCCGAGCGCGCACGGGCGTTGATACAACGGGCGGATTCGACAAAGCGCTCGGTGGATGCGAGCCAGAGCGCGATGACGCTGACCGAATCCTCGCTTGGTCAATCGGTTGACTTGTTGCAGGAGGCGCGCGAGTTGATCGTGGCAGCCGGCAACGGCAGCTACAACGACGCCGAGCGCGTCGACCAGGCCAACCGGCTGGCGGAGATCCGCAATCAGTTGTTGGCGATTGCCAACCAGAGCGACGGCAACGGCGGCTACATCTATTGCGGGCAGGGCACGGGCCGGCCGCCATTCCTGGAGCGCCCCGGTGGCGTGGACTACCTCGGCGCCGGCGGCACCATGCGGGTGGCGGCGGACGAGCCGCTTCCACTGTCGCTGGACGGAAGCGAGGTCTGGCTGTCATCGAACACCGGAAACGGCGTGTTCGAGTCGCGCAACCTGAACAGCACCGGCGCCTGGATCGATGCCGGGCGGGTGACCGCCCCGGATCAGGTCACCGGATCGACCTACTCGATCAACTTCAGTGTCGTCGGCGGCGTCACCACCTACACCATCCTTCAGGACGGCAACCCGACCGCTGTCACCGGCGCCCCGTTCACCGATGGCCAGGCAATCGAGATCGACGGCTTGGCGGTCACGGTCACAGGCGTGCCCGGCGACGGTGATGCCTTCGAGCTGGCGCCATCGGAGCCCACCCTGAGCGTGTTCGACGCGCTGGACCGTGTGGTGAATGAGTTGAAGACGCCGCTGCGGACCGGCGCCCAGATATCGCAGACCGTGCAAAATGGCTTGCGTGACCTGGATTCTCTGAGCGACCATCTGCAGGCTGCACGCAGCATGACCGGCGAGGTGCTGAACCGCATCGAGGGCGTCAAGGGGCGTCTTGAAGATATCAAGCTGTTCGGTGAAACCACCCGGTCAGATGCCGAAGACCTGGACATGGTGCGAGCCATTTCCGATTTCCAGAACCAGCAGACCGGCTACCAGGCCGCCTTGCAGACTTATGCCAGCATGCAGCGCATGTCGCTGTTTGATTACATCAAAACCTAGCGCCCCATGAAGCCATCCGAGACTCACGCCGTCCTCGATCACGTGATTCTCGGCTGCGGGGCCATGTTCGATGCCCGCCGCGCGCCCATGGCCGCGCGCGTGACCGCCCACCCGGCGGACGACGGCGGAGCCCCCGATGCGGCCGGCCTGCTGGCGGCTCTGGCCGAGGCCTGGCCGGCCGAATCCGGCCCGCTTTCGCTGAACCTGACCAGCGAAGCCTGGTTGGCATCGCTGATGCAGGCGCCCGTTCCCTCGCAGCTGATGATCGAAGTACCGGCCTTCCTGGCTGGCGACCCCGACTGGGCCACACAGATCAAGCAACGCTCGGAGCAGGGCTTGTCGCTGGTGCTCAAGGGGCGGCCGCTCAGCCCGCTGCCGGCCGAGCTGATGACCTGCTTCCGCTATGCCATCGTCGACCGTGCTGACGACCGCCGGGGCACTGCCACACCCAGCCCGGGTGCGGTGCGGGCGTTGCCCTTCGTGCAGTCCGGCAATGCCAACCCGGCAGAGGCCGGCGACAGTTTCAAGCGTGGTGCCCAGGCGGTGCTCGGTTGGCCATTGGGCGACCATCCGGATGGCAGCAAGCCCAAGAAGGGCGTGCCCAGCAGTGTGGCCGTGGTGATGGACCTGATCCAGCGCGTCGAGCGTGAGGAGCCCGCCGCCAAGCTGGAGGCCGTGCTGCGCAGTGACCCGTCGCTGGCTTTCCGGCTGATGCGCTTCATCAATTCGCCGGGCTTCGGCCTGTCTGTCGAGATCAACTCCTTCCAGCACGCCTTGATGATGCTGGGGTACAGCCGCCTGAAGCGCTGGCTGGCCCTGCTGGTGACCAGCGCGGTGGACGACCCGGATCTGAAGCCGCTGATGTTCCTGGCCGTTCGACGCGGCCTGCTGATGGAGGAACTGGCGCGGGCCCAGGGTGACGAGAGCACCCGCAACGAGGTCTTCATCTGCGGTGTCTTTTCGTTGCTGGATCGCATGCTGGGTCAGACATTTGGCCAACTTCTCGGCTCGTTGCCGGTGCCTGAGCGCGTGGCGCAGGCCCTGGTGGACGGCGAGGGCCCCTACCAGCCCTATCTCGATCTGGCCATGGCCGTCGAGATGGAGTCCCCGATCGACATCCGCGACGCCACCGACGCGATGATGCTGGCTTGCGGCGATGTCAACCGCGCCGCGTTGGGCGCGATGAGCGCGGCGCGCCAGCTGCGCGCGGAATGACCCCCATCTTCCCGTCGCGCCGCCCGCCGGTTCGGCA
This sequence comes from uncultured Ideonella sp., assembly GCA_964369025.1. GTDB lineage: Bacteria > Pseudomonadota > Gammaproteobacteria > Burkholderiales > Burkholderiaceae_C > Ideonella. Next base: position 11,531 of record CAYJEC010000022.1, read on the forward strand.
TCGGCTGGAAGAAGGCGAGCCATCGGCCGAGCTGCGGGCATTGTTCGAGCTGTCGCCGGCGGGCCTCGCGTTGTGCGACGTCAACGGCCATATCCTGAAGGCCAATCCTCGGTGGCAGGCGCTGTGCCCGGCAGGTGTCGAGCATCTTGGCGTCGCCGGTCTGCCGGAAGAGTGGCAACGCTTGGTTGGCTGGCGCGGTGCCTGGGGTCCGGCCGACGACACCGTGGTGTCCGAGGGTTGGGCCGAGGCCGCCTCGGGCGTGCGGGGGCACCTGCGGGCGAGCACCCGCCGCCTCGGTGCGGCCGGCCTGGCCTCACCTGCCCGCTGGCTCGTGCAACTGGAAGACCTCGGCCTGCGTGACGAATGCGAGCGTGCGCGGGTCGAGATCACCGCCCTGATGGGCACCGCCGGCGTGGGCGTGGCCACCTGGGATGCCGAGCAAGGTTGGAGTTCGGCCGCGGCACCACGCCATGCTGCCAGCACAGGCGATGGCGCCGGCCCGCAGCCCGCCCAGCTGTCGATCGGCCGCGACGTGGTCGAGCCCGAATCGCTGGCCGACTACGGCCGGCTGCAGCAGGCGCTGCGCCAACGCCAGCGCGCGGAAGTGCGCTATGCGGTGCGCCACGCCGACACCGGCCGACGTTGGCTGCTGACCCGCGTCGAGCCCGCCGAGTTGGGGCCCGGGCGCCCCGCAATGAGCGTGGTGACACTGGACATCACCGACGAAGAAAACGCCCGCCGGCACAACGAGGAGTTGCTGGTGGAGCAAGCGAGGGCACGCGAGTCGCTGCTGCTGCAGACCGACCGGACCCGGGCGGTGCTGGATTCGGTGCTGGTGGGCATCGTCACCGTCGGCCCTGCCGGCATCGAGTGGATGAACCGCTCCGCCCGGCGCATGTTCGGTGGCGAACTCGCCGATTTCATCGGCCAGCCGATCGGCGTGGTGGCCTCGCCCGACCCCGAGCATCCGCTGCGCCGCACCGATTGGCTGAGTTCGTTGTCCGAAGGGCACGCCGAGACCTTCGAGTGCCGGCTGGTGGCGCGCGACGGGCGCGAGTTCTGGGTGGTCGGCAACGCGGTCGTCACCGGGCGCGAATCAGGCGCGAGCCAGCTCACCTTTGCTCTGCTGGACATCGAGCGCCGCCGTCAGGCCGAAACCCAGATCGCACAGGCCCAGGCCAGCCTGCAGCGCATCATCGAGACCGCACCCCTGGCGATCGCGCTGTTCGACGGACGCGGCCTGCAGGTGCTGCAGCTCAACCAGATGCTGTCAGCTTTCGCGCGCCGGCCATTGCACGAGATCGAAGGGCGGCCGCCTTCGCTGTGGCTGCCGGGGCCGGAGGCTGCCGCCCTGAGCGCCGACCTGCACCAGGCCGTGGCGAGCCGCGAACTGGTGCGCCGCGAACTGCACCGCGCCGCCGACGCCGAGACCGGCGAGCCCGGCCGCGTCTGGGACATGCGCATCGTCGCATTGCGTGCGGCTGGCGAGCCGAACGAGGATCAGCTCCTGCTGGTGGCCAGCGACGTGACCGAGCAGCGCGCCGCCGAGCAGGCGCGTTTCGAGGCGGCGATCTCGCAGCGCGAGATGCTCGTCAAGGAGGTTCACCACCGAATCAAGAACAACCTTCAGGGCGTGGCCGGCCTGCTTCAACAGAATGCCCAGCGCCATCCCGAGGCCGCCGCCGCCCTGGGCGAAGCCGTGGGACAGGTGCACGCGATCGCCCAGGTTCACGGCCTGCAGGTGGGCGTCACCGGGCCACTGCGGGTTCGCGGCGTCATCGAAGCCATCGCCCAGTCGGTGCAGCGGATGTTCGGCCGCACCATCGTGTTCGAAGTGGCCGGCCAGGCGCCGCACCGCTTCGCGCTGACCGAGGCTGATTCGATCCCCATCGCGCTGACCGTCAACGAACTGCTGACCAACGCCATCAAGCACAGCGGTTCGGGCGAGGTGCGCTGCCAGGTGGCTTTCGAAGCCTCGGCGGTGCAGATCTCGATCTCCAGCAGCAGCCGCCTGCCCGAGGGATTCAGCCTGGCCGCTGTCCCGCCGGGCATCTCCGGCCTGGGCCTGGTTCGGGCGCTGCTGCCCCGCAAGGGCTCTGCCATGCGGTTGGAGGCACTTGGCGACCAGGTGGTTGCGACGCTCCGGCTGGAGCCGCCCGCCGTGGCGCTGCTGGAGCCGTTGTGACTCAGCCACTTTGGGCGAGAATCGGGCCGTGAGCGGAAAGGGAAAGATCCTCGTGGTGGACGACGACCGGCTGGTGCTGGCCACGGTCACCCACGGCTTGGCCCGTGCCGGCTATGAGGTGATCGACGCCGACAACGGCGACGATGCCATCCTGCTGGCCCGCGAGCACCGGCCCGATCTGGCCCTGCTGGACATCCGCATGGAGGGCAAATCGGGCTTCGACGTGGCGGCCTACCTGCGGGCTTCGCTCGGCACCCCGTTCATGTTCCTCTCGGCCTTCGCAGACGATGAGACGGTGGCGCAGGTCAAGGCGCTGGGGGCGGTGGCCTACCTGGTCAAGCCGCTGGATATCGCGCAGATCGTGCCGACGGTCGAGGCGGCCCTGTCCAGCGTTCGCGCGCGCCGGGCGCAGGTGCCTTTCACGCCTTCCGTTGGCGCCACACCCGCCCCCGCGATGGCGGCCGACCCGCTGGCCGACCCGATCCCGGTGGCTGTGGGCGTGCTGATGCACCGCTACTCGCTGCCGCGAGGCGAAGCCCTGTCGCGCCTGCACCGCCTGGCCGACACCGACGGCCGTTCGGTGCACGCCCAGGCCGCCGCCTTGCTCGATGCCGTCGAGATGCTCTCCCGCCCGGCGTCAGGCTAGGGCCCGCCGCGCCTACGGGCCATACCGAACAGCTGGGGCCGCACCAGCGTGGGTGCTCAGGGCCGTGCCGGCCTGCCCTGCACGTTCGCCTTCTCGACCACGAACGCCATCGCGGTTTCGGATCGCCGCATTGGCCGCGTCGGCATAGAACTCGGGCTGATGGAAGACGCCGTTCAGACCGCCTGGCAGGTTCACCACGGTGCCCACCACCTCGCCAACACCGAACGCCTTGACGACCAGATCGCCGCTCAAGGACAGCGAGACAATGTGCTCGCGGGCCTCTTTTCGCGCTGCTTCCAGGTTGCCTCGGGCATGAAGCTTGAGCAGTGCGGCGTCCAGCCCCATGTCGCCGAACACCACTGCGTGTGCGCCGTACTTCACGGCGAGGTAGTTGGCGATCTGTGAGCCCATCGAATAGCCCACCAACTCGATCGATTTGACGGCCTCCTCACACAGCGCCTCGGTGTAGGCGTCGTCTGCGCGGGGCAACTGGCTGTTGCCGGTGCCGAACTTTGCTGCCAGAACGACACCCAGGTCGGTGAAGACTCCGGCCCAGCCGCCTCGCTCGGCAAACGGCCGATCCATTCCCTTGAACACCATCAGCGCATGGCCGGTGGCATCGTCAAGCAGCACGAAGCCCGACAGGCCGCTGTCGGGATGGTCGAACTGTTTGTGCCTGCGAAGTCGCATGCCCCCCACGCTCATGGCTGCCGACGAATCGCTGAGGCGGCCATGAAACAGTTCGCTGTACAGACCCGGCACCCTCAGCGGATCGATGGCGCTGCGCTGCTTGGCCAGCTCCAGCGGGGTGGGTTCATGAGCTCGGCACGCGCTGGAGTCAACGGCGCTTGCCACGATGCTGGGCCCAGTGGCGTCATGCTGCTGGATCGAGCGCTCGCTGGCGCAGCCTGTCAGCAACACCAGCCAGGCAGCCGCGATCAGCCCCATGCACCGCCCCGGGCGAAAGCAGATCGGCACCCTGGGCCGGGAGGGATGGTTCAGATCTGACACGATGGGCTTGATGGCTGGGCTGCTGAAACATGGCATCCATGGATCAGAGCACGTGAATGAGACACCACCATGGCTCTGACGTGCCATGCGCCTGGACCTGCCGCGACACACCTGTGCGTTCGCGCAAGATGCCGAAGCAGATCCTGTGCCAGTTGGCTTCGATGGCGGCGCGTGGTGCGCTAGTTCAGCGTGAAGTAGAAGCGCGCTCCCTTGCCCACTTCTGCTTCAGCCCAGATGTCGCCGCCGTGGCGGCGAATGATGCGGCGCACCGAGGCCAGGCCCACGCCGGTGCCCTGGAAATCCTTCGCGCTGTGCAGCCGCTGGAAGACCCCGAAC
>CAYJEC010000023.1:0-4794 GCA_964369025.1 uncultured Ideonella sp.
GGCCGCGCACCCTCACGGATGGTGGGGCCGGTACACCGTCACCGGGAGCCCCATCTCACAGACGAGCGATGCCCTCGACCTGAACCCGCAGCACCACACGGTCCGCCACGAAGGGCAGACCGAAGGTGATGCCGAAATCGCTGCGCTTGAGTTCTGCCACGAAATCGCCGCCACAGACCTCGGGGCTGCCGTCAGACGGCTTTCGGCAACCGAAGCGTTCGGCCGTGAGTTCCAGAGGCTGAGACAGGCCATGGAGTGTGAACTCGCCACGCACCGCCGTGATCACGGGCCGTGCCGGGTCATGGCGAAAGACCGTGGCGACGAACCATGCGTCCGGGAAGGCGGCGCTGTCCAGCAGCTCGGCCGAGCGCAATCGCGTGTCGAGGATCTTCAGCCCGGTATCGACGCTGGCGGTGGGGATCGTCAGGCCGACCTCGCCTCGCCCGGCGCGGCTGTCCCACACCACTTCCCCGCGGACCGGCCCGATGCGGCCGCGCAAGGTGGAGGTGGCAAAGTGCTCCACCTCGAAATGCACCCAGCTGTGCGCGGGATCGAGTTGGTAGGTGACCGGCTGACCGATGGCCGTGCCAAGCCAGGCCCCAAGAAAAATGCCGGCCATGCAACGCATGGCCGGCATCGTCTCACAAGGTTTGCTCGTTACTGCTTCACGGCCTCGATCTGGACGATCAGCTTCATCGCGTCCGGGAAGCCCCAGTCCAGGCCATAGCTGACGCCGTACTGGCTGCGGGTGATGGTGGTCTCGAAGTCACCCCCGCAGACTTCGCGCTTGAGCATCGGGTTCATGTAGCAGTTGAACTTGCCGGCCTTCAGGGTGACCGGGTTGGTCTTGCCCAGCAGGGTCAGCGTGCCGGCCACTTCGGTGACCTTGTCGCCATTGAACTTGAACTTGTCTCCGACGAACTTGGCCGTCGGGAAGGTGCCGGTCTTCAGGATCTCGTCGCTCTTCAGGTGCTGGTCGAACGGCGCGGTGCCGGTGTTGACGGATGTCGTGTCGATGGTGATTTCGACCTTGCCGGTCTTGGCAGCGCGGTCAAACGCGACCGTGCCTTCCTTCTTGTCGAAGCGGCCCCGGTTGGTCGAGGTACCGAAGTGGTCGATCTCGAACACGACGAAGGTGTGGGTCGGGTCGATGGCGTAGGTGGCGGCCTGGGCGCCGGTGGCCAGCAACGAAATCAGGGTGCCGGAAACAGCGGCGATCAGCGGGGTCTTCATGCGGTAACTCTCCTGGGGAGGTGGGGTTGGAAATGGGGGTTCACAGCGGCGCGATGCCGGTGACGGTGAGCTTGAACTTGACCTGTACATCGTTGGCGACCATCGAGGTGTCGGCCCATTCGCCATCACCGATCTTGAAATCGAGCCGCTTGATCGTGAACGCGCCGGTGGCGGTGGTCATTCCGCCGGACTGGGCCAAGGCGACAGGCACCACGACATCGCGGGTGCTGCCCTTGATCGCCAGCTTGCCGGCCACTTCGAACTTGCCGCCGCCCAGCGCCTTCATGGCGCTTGACTGAAAGGTGGCCTTTGGAAACGCGGCCGCGTTGAACCAAACGGCCTTGGGCACCTCTGCATCCGTCTCGGGCGAGCCGAAACCGGCGCTTGCCGTGTCGATGCTGAAGCTGACCGTGCCCGCATCGGGCTTCTTGGGGTCGAAGGCCATCTGCGCGTCCCATTTGCGGAACTTGCCGTCCACCGGCACGCCCATCTGCTTGGACGTGAAGGCAATCTCGCTCTGGGCGACGATCACCTTCTGCGCCGGAGCCTGCGCGGCCACAGGCAGGGCGGCCACGGCCATGAGCAGCGCGACAGACATCGTGCGGAGGAGGATGGACATGGTTTGGATCCTTGAGGTGGTTTCAGCGGCCGGGGCGCATGCGGTCGAGCAGGCCGTCTTTGTCGATGACGTGATGCTTCAATGCCGCCGCGATGTGCAACACGACCAGCACACCAAGCGCCCAGGCCAGCACCGCGTGGCGCTCCTTCATCAGATCGGCCAGGGGCTTGTCAGGCGACACGAAATCAGGCAACGGCAGCACGCCGAACCAGACGATGGGAAAACCCGCCGCCGAGCTGTACGCCCAGCCCGCCAGCGGCACCAGGAAGAACAGGGCGTACAGCGCGCCGTGGGTGAGATGAGCCACCCTCCGCTGCCAGCGCGGGGCCGGCAGGTCGGCCGGCGGGCGGTGCGTCAGGCGCCACAGCAGTCGCAGCGCCGACAGCGCGAGGATGGTCACGCCCGCCCACTTGTGCCAGTTGATCAGTTTCAGCCGGGTTGGCGACATCGGCAGGTCGCTCATGTACCAACCGACGCTGAACGAGCCGATGATCATCAGCGCCAGCAGCCAGTGAAAGGCGATGGCCACGCCGGTGTAGCGTTGGCCAGGGGACTTGAAAGCGTTTGAATTCATGGTGTGGGCTGGGTGGGGAGCAAGGCCCCGGAACATGACCTGCAGTGTGCGCAAGCGAAGCGGCCACGCGGTTCATGCCAATTGAGGCGGGGTTTCAGATTTGCTGAATGCCGGGCCGACTCAGGGAGGGTCGAAGCGCGCCGCCTGTTCGTCGAGTACGCACAGCGCGGCCAGGCGCGGCGCCAGAAGTGACGCTTCGTCGGGCGCCAGCAGGCCGTGGCGCAGTGCAAAGTCCAGCGTGGCCAATGCAGCGTCGGTGGTCATTGCCCCAGACGCGGCATGGTGCAAGGCCGCCTGCACCGGCAACAGGTGATGTTCGGCCACCTCGCCGTCCTGGTTTCGTGGCACCAGCCCGGCCGGCAGCTCCAGATCGTAGGCATACAGCCACTCGTGCTGCCAACCCTCGGGAATGTCGCAGGCCAGTTCCAGGACACGGCCGGCACGCAGGCCGGCCAGTTGCGCTGGCTCCAGCCCCGCTTCCTCCCAGGCCTCGCGCTGCAGGGCCTGCCGGGGGGTCTGGCCATGTGGCACGCCGCCACCGACCAGGTTGTCCAGCATGCCGGGGTCAGTGGCCTTGGTCCAGGACCGGCGGGCGATCCACAGGTGGCTGGGGCGGCCGGTGACCAGGTCGGCCACATAGCCGTTGGCGTGGGCGCCGAACGTCAAGGCGCCCCAGAAGCGCGACGAGGCGCGCTCGATGATGCCGCACAACATGCCCGTTCGGTCGAACAAGGCGTAGGGTTCATCCCGCCAGGCGCGGATCAGGCCTTGACTCCGCAAGGCATTGTTGACCGATGCGAGCACGGCATTCCGCTCGCCGGCAGCCACATGCAGGCTCAGGCCGCCGTCCGCGTCCGCCCGGAACGCCTCGGGCCAGGCCGCCAGCGCGGCTGCGCCAGGGTCATCCAGCGAGCCGACCTCGCGCCCGGCCACACGAAATGGCCGCCGCGGGCCGCCCACCGCACGCCGCGCGGCTGCGAGACAAGGCCAGCCGTTCATCGCCGCGAGACCAGCAGGTTCAGGCCCAGGCCGCCCATCACCAGGGCTGCGGCACCCAGCTTCCAGGCAGGCAGGGCCTCGCCGAATGCCAGTGCCGAAGCGCCCATGCCGAACACGGGCACCAGCAAGGCCATGGGCGTGATGGTGCCGGGCGAATGGCGCACCAGCAACCAGTTCCAGGCGCCGTAGCCAAACAAGGTGTTGCCCACCGCCTGCCATGCCACCACGGCCCAGGCGCCCAGGCTGGCGGCACCCACGGCGTGAAACACGGCGGGCGGCCCGCCGTCGAACAGCAGCGCCAGCAGCAGCAGCGGCGGCACCGCGAACAGGCTGGACCAGACCATGAAGCCCAGCGCGTCGACCCGCCCGGCTCCACGCGCCACCGCATTGGCCTGGGCCCAGCAGAACGCTGCGGCCAGCACGAGGCCCAGGCCGGCGAGGCTCAGCTCGTGGCCGCCTTGCGCCGCGTGCCAGCCGATCCAGGCCATGCCGGCCACAGCCAGCCCCAGCGCAGCGAACTGCAGGCCGCGCAAGCGCTGGCCGGCGAAGGCGATCGTGAAGAAAACCTGGCTTTGAACGACCAGTGAGGCGAGGCCGGGAGAGATGTCGGACTTCATCGCCAGGAACAGCAGGCCGAACTGCCCCGCACCCAGCAGCACCCCAAAGGCCGCCAGCCGCCACCAGGCGACCGCCGGCTTGCGGATGAAGAGCATGAATGGCAACGCGGACACCGCGAAACGCAAAGCGGCCAGTGTGAAGGGGGGCAGTTCGGCCAGACCCCATTTGATGACGACGAAGTTGGTGCCCCAGACCGCGACCACAGCCAGGGCCAGTGCGAGATGCGAAACCGGCATACAGGGGAGTGTAGGCAGGCGGAGAATGCCCCTTTGCGCCGACCCCACATGCCATGACCCACCTTGCTCCCCTGCCCACCGAAGCCTTTGCACGTTTCCGCGACGTCTCGATCACCGAGTACGCCGAGGAGAACGTCGAGTCGGGCCGCTGGCCGGCTGAAGGAGCCGAGGAACGCTCGCGGCAGTCCTACGACGAGTTGCTGACGCAAGGCCTGGCGACGCCGAACCAACACCTCTTCGAGATGCGCGACAGCGCCGGCGCGCCCGTCGGCACGATCTGGCTGGCCGTCATCGAGCAGGCCGGTGCCCGCCACGGCTACATCTACGATGTGCGGGTGGAGCCTGAACACCGCCGCAAGGGCCACGCGCGGGCTGCGTTCCTGGCGCTGGAGCCTCTGGCCCGCGAACTGGGGCTGGAGCGCATCGCCCTGCATGTGTTCGCCCACAACCCCGGCGCGCAGGCGCTGTACCGATCGCTGGGTTACGAGGTGACCGGCATCAACATGCAGAAGAAG
>CAYJEC010000023.1:4894-15571 GCA_964369025.1 uncultured Ideonella sp.
TTCAGTGAGGCCAACGTGATGTCCAGTGGTGTGCCGAAACTGGTGAAGGCGGAGAAGAAGCTCAGCACGCTGCCGTCGGCGGCACGCAGACGCAGCGCGAGCATCGGCAAGCCGGTCGGCTCGACCTTGCCCCAGGGCGTGAGCTTGGGTCGCAAGTCGTCAAGCAAGGCACGCAGGCGCGGCAGGTGCTCGGCCTCACGGCTGGCGCGGGACCAGAGCTCCCCGCACAACTCGGCCTCGTTCACGCACAGTCCGCGCAGGCCCCCGGGCCCCAGCGTTGCGCGCAGCAGATTCAGCGGGCCGGCCAGCATCTGTTCGCCCGGCAAGCCGAGCAGGTGCAGCAGGCGGCGCAGCCCGGCGTTGGCCATGACCAGGTTGTACTCACCGTCCAGCACCAGTGCCGGGGTCGGGTCGTGGGCGACGAGCAACTGGGTCAGCGCGGCGCGCACGGGCGCCATCTCGGGCGCATCGAGCGGCCGCTCGGCATGGGCCGGCGCATAGCCTGCAGCCAGCAAGGCCTGATTGCGCTCGGGCAGGTTGACGCCAAGAGCATCCAGCAGTGCGATCAGGGTCTCGCGGCCGGCGCGGGCACGGCCGGTTTCGATGCAACTCAGGTGGCGCTGTGACACTCCTGCGCGCAAAGAGAGTTCGAGCTGGCTGACGCGGCGCTGCTTTCGGAGGCTGGCAAGGGTGGCGGTCATGGGATGGATGCTCGCAGATGCGCGATCCCGGCGTGCAGCAGAAAGGCGCGGGCGATGATGACCAAGGGTCGCATGGGCCCGGACGGTAGCGGCAGTTGTGCGCCGGCGCGATGACCTGGGAGGTCATTGCCGCCAGGTACTGGCCGCGCCAGCATGGCGGCATTGCGTCCCGGAGCCCCACCATGCGAATCGCCCTGACCCTCGTCCTCATCGCCTTTGGCGCCTTTTCCACCTACGCCGTGATGCAGGTGGGCTACCTCGGCATCTTTCAGGCAGGCGCGGCCAGCATCGGTGCGTTGCAGATCCTGATCGACCTGGTGATCATGTCGACCGTGGCAATGGGCTTCATATGGCGTGACACGCAGCGCAGCGGCCGTTCGTTCTGGCCATTTGCCGCTCTCACCCTGGCTGCGGGCTCGTTCGGACCCTTGCTGTACCTGCTGCTTGCGCCCGTCGACAGCAAGCAGCCCGAGTCAACCCCATGAGGCCCGCAGCCATCTGGACCATCTGGTTGACGGCTGCGTCGATGGCTGTCGCCGTGTTCGGTCTTTTCTTGGTGCTGTGGCCCACCTTGGCACTGCAGGGCTTCTCGTTGCTGGTCTATGGCGACCCCGGCCGACTGCAGGCGCTGGGCGGTGAGACGGCGCGCTACATCTCGCTGGCGCATGCGGTTCTGGGGGCGGTGATGTTGGGCTGGGGGCTGATGCTGGTGGCGGTGGTCCAACGCCTGCTGGCGCACGGTTCGAAGCTGGGCTGGCAGCTCGTGGCGGGCTCGCTTGCGCTCTGGTTCGTGCCGGACACGGCCTACTCGCTGATTTCGGGTTACTGGCAAAACGCGGTGCTCAATATCGGCTTTGCGCTGCTGTTTGCCGTGCCATTGGCCGCGACCTGGAGGCCATGCCGGCGGGCCCTCCTTCTCCCTTTGGCAAGCGGACATCGAGCTTTGTGACGCGCCAGGCAGCGGCGCTGCACGATTCGCCTATCGGAGATGACAGTTCGGCGGCGTCGTCGGCGGGGCCAGAGCCCTCAGATCGACACCGGGTCGACGTCGATCGCCCAGCGCACCACGCCCTTGTGCTTCGCCTTCAGCCCCGCGAGGCCCGGCACCCAGGCCGCCAGCACCCGCTGCAGCGCGGCACGCGAGGCCGATTCGACCAGCATCTGCCGGCGCTCCAGGCCAGCCACCTTGGCCACGTGGGGTGGCACCGGTGCGTACAGGCTGATCGATTCGGCCTGGCCCATGTCCTCGGCCAGGTGCCGGGCTTCTTCGCGCGCGGCACGCAGAAAGGCCTCGGCCACCGTGGCGTCGCGTGCCTCGCAGCGCAGCAGCGCCAGGTGCGAGAACGGCGGCAGGCCGGCCATCTCCCTCTCCTTCAGTTGGCTGGCCGCGAAGCGCGCGAAATCGTGCCGTTGCAGGGCGGCGAACAGCGGGTGCGTCGGGCTCCAGGTCTGCACCCACATCTCGCTGCGGCCTGATGCCTCGGCGTCCCGCCCCGCCCGCCCCGCCGCCTGCATCAGCGTGGCGAACAGGCGCTCGGGGGCACGGAAGTCGGCGGTGAACAGTGCGCCGTCCGGGTCCACCGCGGCCACCAGCGTGACGCGGCGAAAGTCATGGCCTTTGGTGACCATCTGCGTGCCGACCAGCACATCCACATCACCGGCATGCATCGCGGCAAGTTGATCCTCCAGCGTGCCCTTCAAGCGCGTGGTGTCTGCGTCGATGCGCGCCACGCGGGCGCCGGGCAGCGCCTGGGCCACTTGCTCCTCCAGCTTCTCGGTACCGCGACCGACCGGCTGGATATCCAGGTTGCCGCACTCCGGGCAGGCGCGTGGCACGCGCTCGGTGAAAGCACAGTGATGGCAGCGCAGCGTGCGGTCGCCCTTGTGGAAGACGCGCCAGGCGCTGCAGTGCGGGCAACCGCTCTTCCAGCCGCAGGCCGTGCAATGCAGCACCGGTGCGAAGCCGCGCCGGTTGAGAAACAGCAGGCTTTGCTCGCCCCGCGCGATGCGTGCCTCGATCGCCGCCTTCAGCGGTGGCGCCAGAGCCAGCGTGGGTTCGCCCGGCACGGGGCGCGGCTGCAGGTTCATGTCCAGCACGTGGACCTTTGGCAGGGCGCCCTGGCCCACTCGCTCAGCCAGCGTGAGCAAGCGATAGCGCCCAGATTGAGCGTGGTGCCAGGTCTCCAGCGAGGGCGTGGCCGAGCCCAGGATCACCGGGACCGACTCCTGGTGCCCACGGTAGACGGCCAGATCGCGTGCCGAGTAGCGCGCCCCATCTTGCTGCTTGTAGCTCGGGTCGTGCTCTTCGTCGACGACGATCAGGCCCAGGCGCGGCATGGGGCAGAAGATGGCCAGGCGGGTGCCCAGTACCAGGTCTGCATGGCCCAGATGGGCGGCCAGCCAGTGGGCCAGGCGCTGCGCCGGCGTCAGGCCGCTGTGCAGCGAGACGAGAAAGCGGCCAGGAAACCGCTCGGCAAAACGGGCCTCCAGCTGCGGTGTCAGGTTGATCTCGGGCACCATCAACAGAGCCTGGCGACCCTCGGCCAGCGCGGCCTCGGCCAGCCGCAGGTAGACCTCGGTCTTGCCGCTGCCGGTCACGCCGTGCAGCAGCGTGCAGCCTGCCTGGGCGGTGGCCAGCGTTCCGAGTGCCGCGGCCTGTTCGGCCGTCAGCTCAGGGCGTTGCGCCACCGGCGCGGTGGGTTCGGCGGCGCGGGCTGAAACCTGCTTGCCCAGCTTCTTCAGCCGTTTGGCCAGGCCGGCATCGTCGAGCTTGCGCAGTTCGGGGGGCAGGACGGCCAGCGCCAGTTCGCCAAGGCCCCGCTGGTAGTAGCGCGCGGCAAACTCCACCAGCCGGCGCCAGGACAACGGCAGCGGGGGCAGGCACGCCAGCACCTCGCCGACCGGCCTGAGTTCGTAGCCACCACCCTGCCGCGCAGCGGCACGGCCTTCGTCACCTGCCTGGTCCCAGACCAGCCCCGGTACGGCGCGCCGGCCCAGCGGGACTCGCAGCAAGGTGCCCGGCGCGAGCGGCTGCTCACTCTCGTAGTCCAGTGTGTCGCCCAGCCCGGCGTGGGCAGGGGTCTCTACAGCCACCTTCCAAACGGTCACGCCAGCTCGATCACCGTCAGGCCCCACTCGGAGCTCTTTGTGAGTGGAAGATCAACTGTGACCGTTAAGTTCATGATTCAAAAGCCTTTTCAGACTTGCCCACCGTTCCTGTGGATAACATTGTGGGAAAGCTGCCGGCAGGCGCGCTAAATGCTTGATCCGCCGTGCGCTTCGTTCGGTTGCTCGTTTCGGAGGCAACAGCAAAAAACGCTTTTCAATCAAATACTTAGCACGAATCGCCGCGATTTTTGGCATTTTCGTGACAGGGACACAGGCGGTGATCTGTCGCAACCCAATTTTTGGGGATAAGTCAAGCCCTGAGCGCTCACTCACCCGGTGAAACCCCCATATCACCTCAGGCGTCGTTGGTCGTATGGACACGTTGACGCAATGTGCGGGAATGGGCGTGCACCGCTTCGACCAGCGCAGACACATGCTCCGGCGGCGTGTACTGGCTGATGCCGTGCCCGAGGTTGAAGATGTGGCCGTCCCAACCGCCGTCGGCGCGCTGCGGCGGCCCGAAGGCGTCGAGGACCTTGCGCGCCTCGGCCTGAATCGCGTCGGGAGGCGCGAACAGCACATTGGGGTCGAGGTTGCCCTGCAGCGCCACCCGGCCACCGACGCGGGCCCGCGCCTGCGTGAGGTTGACCGTCCAGTCGAGACCGACAACGTCGGCCCCGCTGTCGGCGATCTCGTCCAGCCAGGGGCCACCACCCTTGGTGAAGACGATGGCGGGCACCCGCTGGCCGCCGGACTCGCGCTTCAGCTGCGCCAGCACCCGGCGCGTGTAGGCCAGCGAGAAGGCCTGGAAGGCGCCATCGGCCAGCACGCCGCCCCAGCTGTCGAAAACCATGACCGCCTGCGCCCCTGCGTCGATCTGGGCGTTCAGGTAAGCCGCCACCGCATCGGCGTTGACCGCCAGGATGTGGTGCATCAGGTCCGGCCGGCTGTACATGAGTGTCTTGACCAGGCGGTAGTCGTCCGAGCCACCGCCCTCGACCATGTAGCAGGCCAAGGTCCACGGGCTGCCAGAGAAGCCGATCAGCGGCACGCGGCCGTTCAGCGCCTTGCGGATCGAGGTGACAGCGTCGAAGACATAGCGCAGCTTGGCCATATCTGGCACGGCGAGCGAGCGGATCGCTGCCTCGTCGCGCAGGGGGCGTGCGAAACGCGGGCCCTCGCCTTGCGCAAAGCTCAGGCCCAGATCCATGGCATCGGGCACGGTGAGGATGTCCGAGAACAGGATCGCTGCGTCCAGCGGGTACCGATCCAGCGGTTGAAGCGTGACCTCGGTGGCGTAGTCCACGTTGGTCGCCAGGCCCATGAAGCTGCCCGCCCGTGCCCGGGTGGCGCAGTACTCCGGAAGGTAGCGTCCGGCCTGGCGCATCAACCAGACAGGCGTGTGATCGGTGGGCTGGCGCAGGCAGGCGCGCAGGAAGCTGTCGTTGTGGAGCGGCGCATTCATGAGAAGGATTATCGGTGCGTCACCTTGTCCTTCAGCGGCCCGCCCCAAACTGAAGTTCCGCGAAGGGCCGCACGGTTAACATGCGCCCGCCCCGCTGCCCTGTGCCCCACCGATGGAGAAACGACGGATGAACACCACCCGCCCCTTGCTCGCCGCCACCGCGCTTGCCGCCTCCCTGTCGCTCAGCGGCTGCGGCTACAACGATTTCCAGCGCCAGGACGAACAGGTCAAGGCCGGCTGGTCCGAGGTGCTGAACCAGTACCAGCGGCGTGCCGACCTGATCCCCAACATCGTGGCCACCGTCAAGGGCGAGGCCAACTTCGAGCAGGAAACCTTGTCCAAGGTGATCGAGGCGCGGTCGCGTGCCACGTCGATTCAGGCCACACCCGAGTTGATCAACAACCCCGAGGCCTTCCAGAAGTTCCAGGCCGCGCAAGGCGAACTCACCGGGGCGCTGAGCCGCCTGATGGTGGTCAGCGAAAACTACCCCAACCTGAAGGCCAACCAGGGCTTCCAGGACCTGCGCGTGCAGCTCGAAGGCACCGAGAACCGCATCACCGTGGCGCGGAACAAGTACATCCAGACAGTGCAGAGCTACAACGTGCTAACCCGCAGCTTCCCGACCAACCTGACGGCCATGATCTTCAGCTACCAGGTCAAGCCGAGCTTCACGGTCGAGAACGAGAAGGCCATTTCGGCGCCGCCCTCTGTCAGCTTCGACAAGCCGGCCGCGCCAGCCGCCGCTGCGTCCCGCTGAGGCCAACGGCCGCCGCCGTGACGCAACCCATGCGCCTGCTGCGCCGCCTGTTCTGGGCTGGCCTGCTGGCCTGTCTCGGGCTGGCGCAGGCGCAGGAACTGCAACCCGTACCCAGCCTGGCGGCCCGCGTCACCGACACCACTGGAACGCTCGATGCCAGGCAGAGCGACGCGCTGGAGGCCAAGCTCGCGGCCTTCGAGCGCGAGGCCGGCTCGCAGATCGTGGTGCTGATCGTTGCCAGCACCCAGCCCGAGGACATCACGTCCTATGCCTACCGCGTGGCAGATCAATGGAAGGTTGGCCGGCGCGAGGTCGGCGACGGCCTGCTGATCGTCGTCGCCAAGGACGACCGGAAGGTGCGCATCGAGGTGGCCAAGGCACTGGAGGGCGCGGTGCCCGACCTGGCGGCCAAGATGGTCATCGACAACGCCATCCGCCCGGCCTTCAAGGCCGGTGACTACGCCGGTGGCCTGAACGCCGCGGTGGACCAACTGGGCGCCCGCATCCGCGGCGAGGCCCTGCCCGCCCCCACGGATCGCGGCAAGAAGAAGGCCAAAGGCCTGGCCGACACCGGCTGGGACCAACTGGCGATGTTCTTCTTTGTCGCCGTGCCCATCCTGGGCGCGGTCTTGACCGGGATCATGGGCCGCAAGCTGGGCGCCCTGGCCACCAGCAGCGCCGCCGGTGGCATCGCCTGGTGGCTGGGTGCACCGCTCCTGCTGGCCGCCGTGGCCGGCGTGGTCGCGCTGATCCTGGTCGGCGTGCTGGGGGTCGGGTCGGCCGGTCAGCGCCTGGCGGGCCGGCGCGGCCACGGCGGGCCTCCCATCATCTGGGGCGGCGGCGGCGGTGGCGGCGGAGGCGGCGGCGGGGGTGGCGGCTTCTCCTCCGGCGGCGGAGGCGATTTCGGTGGCGGTGGCGCCTCGGGAGACTGGTGATGCGGCGCAACCTGTTTGGTCGGCTGGCACGCATCGTCAAGCACCGCGCCTGGGACGAGGCCGATGCGCAGAGGGCCTTGGGCGAGCCCGCGCTGGCGCGCCTCCAGGCCCGCGTGGCTGCCAGCGAGCAGGTGCACTCGGGCGAGATCCGCATCTGCATCGAGGCTGGCCTGCCGCTGAGCTACCTCTGGCGCGACGCCACGGCGCGCGAGCGCGCCGTGGCGATGTTCGGCAAGCTGCGGGTCTGGGATACAGAGTCCAACAACGGTGTGCTGATCTACCTGCTGCTGGCCGAGCATGCCATCGAACTGGTGGTGGACCGCGGCCTGGCCCGACGGGTGGACGCCGCCGAGTGGCAGCGCGTGGTTGCGGGCATGGGCCTCGCGTTCCGCGAGCGGCGTTTCGAGGATGGGCTGATGCAGGCCATCGAGCATGTCGACGGCTTGCTGGCCGAGCACTTTGCACTCGCGCCTGGCCAGGCCAACCCGAACGAACTCCCAGACTCACCGCACATCCGCTGAGGACGAGGCTGAGGTTGATGCCCCCCTAGCTTCGCTAGGTCTCCCTAGTTCGGGGGGCTGTGCCCCCCCCAGGGTCAGCCTACAACCTGGGGATGCTGGATGCCGCACTCAAGTTCCTGGTTGCCGAGGTCAACGCTCACCTCGTGCAGCGCACGGGCTTGGCCGATGCGGGGGGCATGACACTGGCCCGCGTCACCGACGACAAGGGCAATTGGGCCCTGCCCACCAATTCGCTGGGGCTGACGCTGTTCCAGATCGAGGAGGAGCGCGCATTGCGCAATCCGCCGCCCGCTGAGTTGCAGCTCAACCTCACCTTGCTGGTCAGCGCGCACTTCACGCAGTACGAGACGGCACTGCGCCAGCTTTCGCATGTGCTGGCCTTCTTCCACGCCCGGCCCCTTTTCTCCGCCGGCGATGCGCCGGGCCTGCCCGATGGCGTCGACCGCCTGGCGATGGACCTGCTGAACTATGGCCCCGAGCAGCTGAACCAGTTGTGGTCCTGCCTGGGCACCAGGCACCTTCCCTCGGCGATCTACCGGCTGCGCATGGTGGTGCGGCAGGACCAGGCCTCCGCCGCCAGCGCCGCGCCCGTGTTTCCCGGTTTGGCTTAGTCGAGAGGATCCGGACCATGCCCAACGTGATCGACGATGTGGTGATCTCGGTCGATGTCGGCGGCACGCCGGATCGCCAGGCGCTCGTCACAGAGTGCGTCGAGCGCGTGCTGGAAATCCTCCGCCGGCTGGTCGGGCGAGCCGGCGAGCAAGACACCCCAGAGGCCCCCGCTCCGCAGGATCGGCTGCGCGAAGCCACCGACCAGATCAATGCGGCCATGCAGTCCGCGCTCGATGCCACCGGCCCGGGCGACCTGCCGATCGCCCTGCACCCGCAGCGGACGGAACTTGCTTTGACACCAGCGTTCCTGGGAGACGACGACACGACATTGAGGCAAGCCATCCGCGCCCTGGTCGAGCGTGAATGGAATGTGCTGTCAGCCGGGCGCGGCACGCCTGTCGTGCCTTTCACTGTTCCGGCACGTCCCGAGCCGATGGAAATGGCGCAGCATCTGCGCGGTTACCTTGCCAGCGGCGTGCTGCACGAGCCGCTGGCGGGGCTGGATCATGACCGCCTGATATCCGGCCTTCGCCATGCCGCACTGGCCCTGATGGAAAGCGACGATCCGCTGCGCCTTGGCATGCGCGCTGGCGATCTGGCCGCACGGACCGGCTGGTTCCGTCGCCTGCTGGAGCTGTGGCCCGAGCCCGATCGCATGGGGTGGATGCAGCGTCAGGTTGACACCGCGCAAGGCCATGCGATGGCTGCATCGCCGCTGCACGACACCCTGGATCAGCTCCTCTTTGACCCTCGGCTGCCCGAGTCCGTGCGCCTGGAATTGATGTCCCTTTGGCTGGCCGCGATGGCGCCGGGTGCGGTGAGCCTGGACGCGGAGCGCCGGAAGCAGGACTTGCTGGATGCAGAGCGCCTGGCCGCAAGCGCCTTTTGGGCGGGGGTTCAGCAGGCCGGTCGGATCGGTTTCACCGGGCCCCTGTAGGCCTCCTGCAGGGCCTTTCCAGGCAAGGGCGGGAAGTCCACTGGCTCGGGTGACACCAGCGTGTCGGGAAGGTGGCGCAGAAGGTGGTCGATCAGCGTCAGGCGTCCGCGGCGCTGGTCGTTGAAATCGACCAGGGTCCAGGGTGCATGCTTGGTATGGGTGGCCTTCAGCATCGCGTCGCGGGCCTTGCCGTACTCGGCATACTTGGCCCGCGCCTTGAGGTCGATCGGAGAGAGTTTCCAGTGCTTCAGCGGGTCCGCAACGCGTTCAGCGAAGCGCTCCTCTTGCGCGGCCTGGTCCACCGTGAGCCAGTACTTGAACAGCAGGATGCCGTCGTCCACCAGCATCTGCTCAAACACCGGGGCCTGCTTCAGGAAGGCCTTGGCCTCGGCCTCGGTGCAGTAGCCCATCACCCGCTCCACACCGGCCCGGTTGTACCAGCTGCGGTCGAACAGCACCATTTCGCCCGCCGCTGGCAGGTGCGGCACGTAGCGCTGGAAGTACCACTGGGCCCTCTCGCGGTCGGTGGGCTTGGGCAGGGCCACGGCCTTCACCTGGCGTGGGCTGAGCGTTCCGGTGATGGCCGAGATGACACCGCCCTTGCCCGCCGTGTCCCGGCCCTCCACCACCACCACCAAACGCTTGCCGGTGGCCTGCAGCCATCGTGCCATGTTGTTCAGGGCGATTTCGTGGCCGGCCAGTTGTTCCAGATAGGTGGCCTTGCCGAGCTTGTCGGGCGCGCCACCGGCCTTCTTGCTCTTGCGCTTCTTGTCGTCGGGCATGGCGAACTCCGGGGTAGGGTGGTTGGGGGCGTGTGAGGCAGATTGTGGCGCGGCTATGAAAAAACCCGCCGGGTGTCGCCACCGGGCGGGTTGGTTGGGGCGCGGAGCCGGCTGGATCAGCGCGACTTGCGAAGCTTCTGGATCGCGGCCAACTGCGCGGCCATGGCGGCGAATTCGCCCTGGGCGGCGGCGAAGTCGATGTCGCTCTTGGCGTTCTTCATCGCCTCTTCGGCCAGCTTCTTGGCCTCGGCGGCCTTGGCCTCGTCGAGGTCATGGCCGCGAATGGCGGTGTCGGCCAGCACGGTGACCGTGCCAGGCTGCACTTCCAGAATGCCGCCGGCGACGAAGACAAACTCTTCCTCGCCGTTGTCTGCCCGCTCGATACGCACCGCACCGGGCTTGATGCGGGTGATGAGCGGCGTGTGGCGCGGCAGGATGCCGAGCTCGCCGTTCTCACCCGGCAGCGCGACGAACTTCGCCTCGCCGGAGAAGATCAGCTCCTCGGCGGAAACGACGTCAACGTGGATGGTGGCCATCGCGGCTCCTTAGTTGATCTTCTTGGCCTTTTCGAAGGCCTCGTCGATCGTGCCGACCATGTAGAAGGCCTGCTCGGGCAGATGGTCGCACTCGCCAGCGACGATCATCTTGAAGCCGCGGATGGTTTCCTTCAGCGGCACGTACTTGCCCGGCGAGCCGGTGAACACCTCGGCCACGTGGAACGGCTGCGACAGGAAACGCTGGATCTTCCGTGCGCGGGACACGGCCAGCTTGTCTTCCGGTGCCAGCTCGTCCATGCCCAGGATGGCGATGATGTCGCGCAGTTCCTTGTAGCGCTGCAGCGTGCCCTGCACGGCGCGGG
>CAYJEC010000024.1:0-5561 GCA_964369025.1 uncultured Ideonella sp.
CCTGCAACAAGGACTACTCCTGCGTGAAGGGCTTCTGCCCGAGCTTCGTCACCGTCGAAGGTGGCGCGCTCAAGAAGCCCAAGAAGGGCAGCGGCCCGAGCCTGGGCAACCTGCCGGCCATCCCCGACCCCAGCCTGCCGGACTGCGACGCGGCCTGGGGCATCGTGGTAGCGGGTGTCGGCGGTACCGGTGTCATCACCATCGGCCAACTGCTCGGCATGGCCGCGCACATCGAGGGCAAGGGCATCGTCACGCAGGACGCGGCCGGCCTGGCGCAGAAGGGCGGCGCCACCTGGAGCCACGTGCAGATCGCCATGAACCCCGAGGCGATCCACACCACCAAGGTGGACACCGCGAAGGCCGACCTGATCATCGGCTGCGACGCCATCGTGGCTGCCGCCAAGACGACGCTGAGCGCCATGCACCCCGAGCGCACGTTCGTGGCGCTGAACAACCACCACACGCCCACGGCCAGCTTCGTCACCGACACCGAGTGGACCTTCCCCGCCGGCCAGTGCGAGGAGGCCATCGCCGCGGCGGTGGGCCGCGAGCACTTCGCCAGTTTCGACGCCGAGGAAGCCGCCACCCAGTTGCTGGGCGACTCGATCTACACCAACCCGCTGATGCTGGGCTTTGCCTGGCAGAAGGGTCGAATCCCGCTGGGCCTGGCCTCGCTGATGCGGGCCATGGAGCTCAATGGCGTGCAGATCGACAACAACAAGGCGGCCTTCGAATGGGGCCGCCGCTGCGCCCACGACCTGGCTGCGGTGAGGGCGCTGTTCAAGGCCGCCGCGGTGATCCAGTTCGTCAAACGCCCCTCGCTGGACGAGACGATCAGCAAGCGCGTCGAGTTCCTCACCGCCTACCAGGACGCAGCGTACGCCGCCGACTACCGGGCCTATGTCGAGAAAGTGCGCGCGGCCGAAGCCAGGCTGGGCAATGCCACCCGGCTCAGCGAATCCGTGGCCCGCTACCTGTTCAAGCTCATGGCCTACAAGGACGAGTACGAAGTCGCCCGCCTGCACACCGACGCCACGTTCCTGGCCAAGCTGAACGCGCAGTTCGAGGGCGACTTCAAGCTGGTGCACCACCTGGCGCCGCCGCTGTTCGCCAGCAAGAACGACCGGGGCGAACTGGTGAAGAAGCCCTTTGGCCCGTGGATGCGCTCTGCCTTCGGCATGCTGGCCAAGATGAAGGGCCTGCGCGGCACGGCCTTCGATGTCTTCGGCTACACCGAGGAGCGCCGCACCGAGCGCGCGTTGATCGCCGAGTACCGTGCGGCGGTCGACGAGTTGCTGGCCGGCCTGTCGAACGACAAGCTGGCGCTGGCGGTGCAGATCGCCCGGCTGCCCGAGGACATCCGCGGCTATGGCCACGTGAAGGCACGCCACCTGGCGGCGGTGCGCGGCCAATGGGCCGAGTTGATGGCCCGCTGGCGCGCGCCGGCCGGGCGCCAAACCACCTGAGACGGCAGGGGCCGCGTCCGGCACGCGGCCCTTGTTACAGTGCTCGCATGGCCGATCGAACCCAGGACCTTGCCGGTGCCACGATGTCGGAGCATGACGGCGTGCGCTACCTGCACCTCGACACGCCCTGGGTCCAGGGCGCCATGCGCCTGGCCAAGCCGCAGTCTCTGGAACTGGAGTACATCCAGCGCATGATGGCCTGGATGCTCTGGCGGCCCGAAGATCAGGTCGCCGAAGGGCATGCCGTGCAACTGGGGCTGGGCGCCGGCGCGATCACGCGCTTCTGTCACAAGGTGCTCCGCATGCGGACCACGGCGGTGGAGATCAACCCGACGGTGATCACCGCGAACCGCCTGTGGTTTCGGTTGCCTGCCGACGATGGCAGGCTGGCGGTGGTGGAGGACGATGCCGCCCATTGGGTGGCGGATCCGGCCCACCTGGCCAGCGTGCAGGTGCTGAACGTCGACCTGTATGACCACGAAGCCGCGGCCCCGGTGCTGGACGATGCCGACTTCTATGCCGCCTGCCGTGGCGTGCTGGACGACGGTGGTGTGATGACGGTGAACCTGTTCGGCCGCGATGCCAGCTTCAATCGCAGCGCCGGCCGCATCGCCGCCGCGTTCGGCCGGAGCCAGGTCTGGAGCCTGCGGCCCACGCGCGAAGGCAACACGGTGATCGTCGCCGCCCGGAATGTCCAGGTGCCGGACCGCGCCGGCCTGAGTGCCCGCGCTGCACGCATCGAAGAACGCTACGCCCTGCCGGCCAGCAAGTGGCTGCGCATGGTGCGCCCGCTGCCGCCGGATTTGCCCACGGAGTGAACAGCCCATGAGCGCGACCTCAGACACTCCCGCAGGTCAGGCCTTGCGCCAGGCCACACCCCAGGGGCGGCTGGACATGCGCCAGCTGCTGAAGTGGATGCGGGACGACGGCCTGCTGGCCCCCGCCGAGGCCGACATGCTGGCCAAGCGCTTCGGCCAGGCCGGTTCCAGCCTGCACCCGCTGGTGCGTCTGGGCGGGGCCGGCCTGAAGGACACGCGCGATGGCAGCAGCCTGGACGCCGAGTCGTTGACCCGTTGGCTGGCCCGCCGCTTCGGCCTGCCCTTCCAGCGCATCGACCCACTGCGGGTGGATGCCAGCCGCGTGACCGAGGTGATGTCGCTGGCCTACGCCGAGAGCCGCCGCGCCTTGCCGCTGAACGTCGGGCCCACCGAGGTCACGGTGGCCACCTGCGAACCCTTCGACATTGGCTGGCTGCCCGAGATCGAGGCCCATGCCCGGCGCAGCCTGAAGCTGGTGCTGGTCACGCCTGACGACCTGGCCCGCTTCACCGCAGAGTTCTATGCGTTGGCTCAGAACGTGCGTGTGGCGCGCAAGACCGGCGAGGGCAATAGCGCGCTGTCCAACTTCGAGCAACTGGTCGACCTCGGCAAGACCAAGGACAGCCTGGATGCCAACGACCAGGGCGTGGTGCAGATTGTTGACTGGCTCTGGCAGTACGCCTTCGAGCAGCGCGCCAGCGACATCCATCTCGAGCCCCGGCGCGACACCGGCGTGATCCGCTTCCGCATCGATGGTGTGCTGCACCTGGTGCACCAGGTGCCACAGGCGGTGATGGCGGCGATGACCGCGCGCATCAAGCTGCTCGGCCGGATGGACGTGATCGAGCGCCGCCGCCCGCAGGACGGCCGCATCAAGACGCGCCGGCCCGAGAGTGCGCCGGGCGGCGGTGGCGAGGTCGAAATGCGCTTGTCCAGCCTGCCCACCGCCTTTGGCGAGAAGGTGGTGATGCGCATTTTCGACCCTGGCACCGCGGACAAGCCCTTCGATGCGCTGGGCTTCTCGGCGGACGAGGCGCGGCGCTGGAAGGAACTGATCGAGCACCCGCACGGCATCATCCTGGTCACCGGCCCCACCGGCTCGGGAAAGACCACCACGCTCTACTCCACCCTGAAGAAGCTGGCCACCGAGGAGGTCAATGTCTGCACGGTGGAGGACCCGATCGAAATGATCGAGCCGGCGTTCAACCAGACGCAGGTGCAGGCGTCGATCGACCTGGGCTTCGCCGAAGGCCTGCGCGCACTGATGCGACAGGATCCGGACATCATCATGGTCGGTGAGATCCGCGATCTGGAGACCGCCGAGATGGCCATCCAGGCCTCGCTGACAGGCCACCTGGTGTTCTCCACCGTGCACACCAACGACGCGCCAGCCTCGATCACGCGGTTGATCGACCTGGGCGTGCCGGCCTACCTGATCACGGCCACCGTGATCGGCGTATTGGCGCAGCGGCTCACCCGCACGCTGTGCCCGAGTTGCAAGCAACCGGACCCGTCGGTCACCGAGGAGATGCTGCAGTCCCTGGCAGCCCCGTGGGGCCTGGGCGGCGCGATCCGGCCTCACAAGGCCGTGGGCTGCCCGGCATGCCGCAGCACCGGCTACCGGGGCCGGGCCGCCCTCTACGAGCTGATGATGGTGAACGAGCCCACTCGCCAAGCCATCCACCCCCAGCTCGACCCGGCCCGCCTTCGCCGCGAGGCCGTGGCCGAGGGCATGCAGCCCCTGCGCGTGGCCGGCCTGGCCAAGGTGGCCCAGGGTGTCACCTCGCTTGACGAGGTCTTGCGTTGCACGCCGCGCTGGGATGCCGGCGCGGTTGCGTGATGCACGACCAGGCTGCAGTTTTGTAGGTACATTCCAAACTGATCCGGCAGTGAGGCATCCGTGACAGTCACCACCATTTTGGCGCCCGACGGGGCAGGCACCGGGCATATGCAATCTGCTAGACCAGGCCCGCACGCGGAGCGAGATGCGCTCATGGCGGCCACAGCACTCGTTCGCCGTATGCAGGTGGTGGCTCGCAACGTAGCCGACTTCCAGAATTTGGAGGTCAACCTGATCAACCCCTGGAGCTGAGGGCTGCAGGGTCACGCCATGAATGGTCAAGGCATCACCAGGGCGAGATGGCATCGTGTCAGTCATCTGCTCGCGAGCTATCCTGCGTGGTGGCGGCTGACCGCTTCTGATCGCCAATGGCTGACGGCCTGGGTCATGGTGGCAGGTCTCGTTGCCTCGATAGGCATTCTGGCCTGGCGATGGCAAGCCTTGCCGCTGAGCGAGGCTCGGCTGGCACGTGATTCTGTTCAGGAGGAAGCCGCGCGGGCTGAACAAGGGGGCGCCGAGGCAACTCGCATGCCTCAGCCGGCCAAGGGGTCGTGGTGGACGCGGTTGCCCTTGGCTGATCACCAGCAGCGTCGTGCAGCCGAGAAATTGACCGCCGACGCCCTGGAATCGGCGCCCAAGGTTGGGGTGCAGGTGCTGCGCTTGGATCTGACACCCCTGCCAAGCGTGACGGGGACACCTTACCGCGGTACGTCAGTTCACGCCGAGTTGCGTGGCACTTACCCGGATGTGAAGCGGTGGTTGGCTGAGTTGCTGGCACGCCGCCCCGATGCCTTGGCCCTGAAATCGATCGACATCAGGCGCGCGGCCAACAACACTGCGGCGGGCGTGGAGGCCAGCATCGAGCTTCGTTTGTTCGAGCGTGTGGCCCAAGGGGCTGGCCGATGACAGCCCGTTCGAAGATGAACCCCGCGTTGACCTGGAGCTTGGCAGGGACAGTGCTGGCGAGCGCTTGGGCCCTTTGGTGGCCGAATGTGAGTGACGACAGCGGGGAGCATGTTGCGGTGGCTCGTCGATCGGCGAATGTGCTTCCGGCACCTGTTCCATCGGCCGGCATGGCGTCGGAGGCGGCGGCCAGCCCGAACGCGCTTGTTGCCAACGACGGGCCACGATTGCTCAGCCCCGCCTCGCGTGACCCCTTCCATCCGGCGCCTGCACCCGTATCCGCAGAGGTGACGCGGGCCACGGCAAAAGCCACCAAGAACGAACCAATGCAACCACTGGCACCGGTGGCGCCCGTTGCGCCGCCCATGAACCACCGCATCGTCGGCCGCTTCGTGTCGCCCGACGGACAGCGCATGGTTTTTCTGCAAGACGGCCCCCAGACCGTGTTGGCGGTATCAGGTGCCGTTCTCTCCAGCGGCTATGCAGTGGATGCGGTGACACCGCGCGAGTTGCGCCTGCGCCACCCGATGGCCG
>CAYJEC010000024.1:5661-15365 GCA_964369025.1 uncultured Ideonella sp.
GATCTGTTGGAGCGGTGGCTCGCCGAGGCGCAACGCCAGCGCGACTCAGGCCGGGCGGACGAGTCCGAACGCCTGCTGGCGCGGGCCCAGGGGCTGGATCCGGCCAACCCTCGTGTTTCCGCGATGCTGCAAGCCCTTCGCAGCGACCGGCGGCTGGCAGCCATCGTGCAGGACGCGGAAGGCCTCGTCACACGGGGCCAGGTCACTGCCGCCTTGCGGCTGGTGGACGAAGCACTCAAGGCCAACCCGCGCCACGAGGGCCTGTTGGCCGTGAAGCGCCAGGCCCAGGCCGTGCAGCGCGATCAGCAACTGCGCGTCGCCCAGACCGGCCTGGCCGAACAGCGGCCTATCTCATTGGATTTCCGGGATGCGGGCCTGCGCCAGGTGCTGGATCTGGTCACCCGCCACAGCGGCCTGAATTTCGTGCTGGACAAGGACATCCGGCAAGACCTGCGCATCACCGTCTACCTGAAGCAAGTGCGTGTGGAGGATGCGCTCGACTTGATCGTCAGCACGCACCAGTTGTCGCGCAAGGTTCTGGACGACCGCACCGTGCTGCTCTACCCCAATACTCCGGACAAGCAGCGCGAGTACCAGGAGCAGATCATCCGCGTGTTTTACCTGGCCAGTGCCGAGGCCAAGGGCGCCGCATCGTTCCTCAAGTCCATGCTCAAGCTGAAGGAGCCGTTCGTCGATGAGCGCAGCAACATGCTGGCTCTGCGCGAGCCACCCGAGACGATTGCATTGGCCGAACGCCTGATCGGCCTGTACGACACGCAGGAGCCCGAGGTACTGCTGGAGTTGGAGGTGCTGGAGGTGCGTTCCACCCGACTCACCGAGTTGGGCATCAAGGTGCCCAACACCGTGTCGCTCTCGCCGCTGGCACCCACCTCGGGCGGTGCACTCACGATCGCCAACCTGCGGGGACTGGGCGAAGACCGCATCGGCGTGTCGGTCGGCGGCATCACGCTCAACCTGCGCCGTGAGGTGGGCGATTTCGAGATATTGGCCAACCCGCGCGTCAGGGCCCGCAACCGCGAGAAGGCCAAGGTGCTGATCGGCGACAAGGTGCCCATCATCACCACCACCACTGGCGTGGGCGGCTTCGTAGGTGACAGTGTGAGCTATATCGATGTGGGCCTGAAGCTCGACATCGAGCCCACCATCTATGCCAACGACGAAGTGGCCATCAAACTGGCGTTGGAGGTGGGCTCGCTCGCGGGCCAGGTCAAGACCGCCTCTGGCACATTGGCCTACCAGATCAGCACCCGCAACGCGAGCACGGCACTTCGCCTGAAAGACGGCGAGACCCAGTTGCTGGCTGGCTTGCTGAGCAAGGAGGACCGTACCAGCGCCAGCCGCATCCCGTTGGCCGGAGATGTTCCCGTGCTGGGTCGCTTGTTCAGCAGCCAACTGGACGATGGCAGCCGTACGGAGTTGGTCTTGGCGATCACTCCGCGCATCGTGCGAAACCTGCGCCAGCCTGAGCCGAGTGAGGCCGAACTGTGGGTGGGCACTGAGGCCTATACCCGCTTGCGCCAGGTGGGCGGGCGAGTGGCGCCTGAGCTGGCCTCGGGGGCCGCTGCGACTGGTGGCCCTGCACCTGCAGCAACTACCCAGGCACCTGCCCCGGTGGCCGTGCCAGACGCAGCCCTCATGGGGGCCCCGGTTGTAGCGCCTCCCAAGCCACTTGCTCTGCGCTGGCAGGCGCCCGCGGCCTTGAAGGCGGGCCAGCCGTTCACCTTGGCACTGGACGGCGACTTCACCACCGGCCTGCGCGGCATCAACCTCAACTTGCAGCACGTGCCCGGCCAGGTTCGGTTGGTGGAGGTGAAGGAGGGTGGGCTGTGGCATCAGGGCGGGGCGAAGGTCAGCCTGTCGTCTTCGGTCGAAGAGGCCAATGGCGCCATCAATGCCGGCGTGCTCCGCCATGAGGCATCGGCTGCCCAGGGCAACGGCCGCGTAATCGAGTGGCGCCTGGTGGCACCCAAGGCCGGTCGGGTCGAGATGAGCCTGGTGCGAGCCAGCCCGATCGCACTCGACGCGGCGCGCCCGGTGCTCACCTTGCCAGGGCCACTGGTGCTGGAGGTGGCCCCGTGAAGCCGCACGGCTACACGCTGGTCGAACTGCTGGCGGTGTTGGCCATTTTGTCTATCCTGGCGATGGGCGCTGCGCCTCTCGCCGAACTGGCCACGCAGCGGCAGAAGGAGCAGGCGCTGCGTGATGCCTTGTGGGAGATTCGTGGCGCGCTGGACGCCTACAAGCGCGCCGTCGACAACGGGCAAGTGCCGCGGGCGCCTGGCGGCTCGGGTTACCCACCGAGCCTGGCCGCATTGGTCGACGGCGTGCGAGGCGGCCAGGGCCAGATCCTGTACTTCTTGCGCAGGCTGCCACGCGACCCCTTTGCTCCGGCTGATGAATCTGCGGAGGCCGCTTGGGCCTTGCGCAGCTACGACAGCCCGCCTGAAGCACCGCGCCCCGGCGTGGATGTGTTCGACGTGCAATCGCGCTCTGTCCGAGTGGGCAGCAACGGCGTGCCACTGAAGGATTGGTAGCGTGGACACCCCGTGCCGCTCCGGCGGTTTCACCCTCATCGAACTGCTGGTCGTGCTGGCCGCGTTGGCGCTGCTGCTGGGGCTCGCCGTGCCTCGCTATGTGGAACATGTGGAGCGGGCACGGGAAACCGTGCTGCAGCAGAACCTGGCTGCGCTGCGTGATGCCATCGACAAATTCAGCGCCGACCGCGGCCGCTACCCCGCCGAACTGGCTGAGCTGGCGCGAGAGCGCTACCTTCGCGAGGTACCGCGCGATCCGATCACCGAGCGCAGCGATACCTGGGTGCTCGTGCTGCCGCCCGGGGGCGGCACGGGGCAGGTGTACGACGTGCACAGCGGTGCCAAGGGCATTGCCCGTGACGGGAGGCCCTATGCAAGCTGGTAAACGTGTGACGGCGACCAGCCAGCGTGGCTTCAGCTGGCTCTTGGTGCTCATGGTTCTGGCGGTGGCGTCTGCCGCTGGCGCGGCCGTGGCGCAGCGTTGGTCAGACCAGATGGCGCGCGAGAAGGAGCGCCAGTTGCTCCGCGTGGGCGACGCTTTTGCGCGGGCGCTGGCCGACTATCACGCGTCGTCCCCGGGCAGCGACAAGCGCTTTCCGCCGACCTTGGAGCAACTGGTGCTGGACACGCGTTTCGTGGGCACCCGCCGCCATCTGCGAACCATCTACCCAGACCCTCTGACCGGTCAGCCCGATTGGGTGCTGGTGCGCGATGCGCGAGGCGACATCTTCGGAATCCGAAGCCGTGCTGAACAGCAGCCTTGGGTCCGGGTGCCGCAGCGTCTGGGTGCCACCGACCTGCCCGCCGCGCAGCGTTATGCGGAATGGATCTTCACGCCGAGACAACCATCATGACCACGCACTGTGCTCGCCGCCGCGCCGCGATCGGCTTCACCCTGCTCGAACTGCTGGTGGTCGTGCTGATCATCGGATTGCTGACCGGCATCGTCGGTCCACGGCTGATGGGGCAGATCGGCCGCTCCGAAGTGACCGCCGCGCGTGCACAGATCGATTCGCTCGACAAGGCCGTCCAGGCCTATCGGCTGGACATGGGCGCCTTTCCGCCCAACGAGCAGGGTCTGGGCGCGCTGGTGTCGGCACCCGGCGCCGACGCACGCTGGCGTGGCCCCTACATGAAGAGCGCCATTCCCAACGACCCTTGGGGCACGCCCTATCAATACCGCATGCCGGGCAGTGCCGGGCGCGACTACGACATCACCAGCCTCGGCCATGACAAAGCGGTGGGCGGCAGTGGCGATGATGCTGATCTGACCAACTGAACCGGCACGCGCCAGCATGGACTTCGAGGCCCGGCTCTTCGACCCCGCACTGCGCGCTGTGCGTTTGCAGCGCGTCGAGGCGGCCGACGAGGCCGCTGCACGATCCCTCTTGGCGGAGGGCGGCGGCACGGTGCTGGACATGCAGGTGGTTCGCCGGCGGATTCGTGCTCCTGCAGGCACCACCCGCACGGATCTGGCTCTGTGGTGCAGCGAACTGCGCACGCTGCTGCAAGCGGGCTTGTCAGTTGTCGAAGCACTGGACGCGCTGAGCGCGGCCGCCGGAGCGGGCTCGGTCTACGAGGCCTTGCTGGTGCGCCTGCGCGAGGGCAAGGCCCTCTCCGGCGCCATGCAGGATGCCGGTGGGTTCCCGCCGCTGCTGGTGGCCTCGGTGCGGGCCGGTGAAAGAACGAGTGACTTGACTCACGCGTTGGACGCCTATCTTCGTTTCGACGGCATGGTCGGTGGGCTGCGCCGAAAGGTGACCAGTGCGGCGTTGTATCCCGCCTTGGTGGTGGGCCTTGGGGCAGCGATCTCAGTCTTCCTGCTGCTGGTCGTGATCCCGCGCTTCGCTGGCTTGTACAGCGAGGCCGGTGCAGGGGTGAGCGGTGCCACGCGGCTGCTGCTGGCGTTCAGCGCCGCGTTGGAGCGCCAGCCATGGCTGGTACCGGCGTGTTTGGCAGTGCTGTCGTGCGCCTTGGTCTGGGCATTCACCAGCGACCGGCCAAGGGTAGCGGGCGCATGGCTGATCCGCACATGGCCCTGGCTGGGGCGGCAGGTCTCGCACTTCGAGCGCGCGCGTCTGTTCGAGGCACTGGCCCTGCTGGTTCATGGCGGCTACAGCCTGCATGAATCCTTGAGCGTCTGCCTGACACTGGCGCAAGGCGCATCAATGGACGCGCGGATGCGCGAGGCCAGACATCGTATCGAGCATGGCGCTTCTGCATCACTGGCGTTTCGGGCTGCCGGATTGACGGACACGGTGACGGAGCGATTGATTCGCGCTGGCGAACGCGGTGGGGACTTTGACCGCGTGTTGCGCGCCATCGCCGAGCGACATCGGCAAGCGTTCGAGACCTTTGTCGAGCGTGCCACCCGGCTTGTCGAGCCGATGCTGCTGCTCGGCGTGGCTCTGATGGTGGGCAGCATGGTGGTGTTGCTGTACATGCCGGTGTTCGACATCGCGGCATCGGTTCGTTGATGGGCTGCCAAGACACCCGACCCAACGCGGCAGATGTGTTGCGCGAGCTGGCTGCGGCACGCGACCAGGCATGCCCCTCGGTTCTGGATGCCCTTCGGTTGCGCCAACCGGCATGGCCCTGGCACGACCTGCTGCCGCTCCATGCGGGCGTCACGCTCCTCGCGTCCCTGGTACAGCCAAACCGAATGCCCGTACGTCGCGCGTTGCCAGGTGGGGCGGTGGCGGTTCGTGACGCGGCTGGTGCCGTTGCGCTGGCGATGAGTGACCCGTGGGACGAGCAGTTGGTTCAGCAGGCGTGCAGCGCGCTGGGCAGTCCGGCTGAGCCGGTGGCTGCCACCGCCGCCGAACTGGCGACCTGGCGGGCACAGGGCGATCCGCCCGCTTCGGCGCCACCTGTTTCTTTGGCCACTTTGAGCGAGGCGATCCAGGCATTGACCCCTGGCGGCTCGCCCATCGTCGACTTCGTCGATCGCGCGCTGTTGGCGGCATGGCGCACCGGTGCCAGTGATGTTCACTTCGAGTGCGACCGCCAGGGGCTCACGGCCAAGCACCGGCTCGACGGCGTCATGACGCGCTTCGAGCGGCTCGAAGGTGTGCAGCCCGCCGAAGAGGTGATCTCGCGCCTGAAGGTGTTGGCTCAGCTCGACATCACCGAGCGGCGTTTGCCGCAAGATGGCCGCTTCCGCTTCGCCTTCGAGGGCCATGAGGTGGATCTCCGCGTGTCCATCATGCCCAGCGTTTTCGGCGAAGACGCGGTACTGCGCCTGCTGGACAAATCCACGCTGCGCCGCCAGGGCCAGGAGGTGACACTCGACGCTTTGGGATTCGAGGCGGCCAGCGCCTCTCGCCTGCGCCACCTGGCGCGGCTGCCTCACGGCATGCTGCTGGTCACCGGCCCCACCGGGAGTGGCAAGACCACGACGGTCTATGCCGCCCTGTCGGAGATCAACACTGGCCTGGAGAAGATCATCACGATCGAAGACCCGGTCGAGTACGAGTTGGCAGGGGTGCTGCAGATCCCCGTCAACGAGAAGAAGGGCCTGACCTTCGCGCGCGGTCTTCGCAGCATCCTGCGCCATGACCCGGACCGCATCCTCGTCGGCGAGATCCGTGATGCGGAGACGGCGGAGATAGCCGTGCAGTCGGCGCTGACGGGACACCTGGTGTTCACGACCGTGCATGCAAATTCGCTGTTCGACGTGATCGGGCGATTTCGGCACTTTGGGCTGGACATGTTCGGTTTCGTGTCATCGCTCAACGGCGTGGTGGTGCAGCGCCTGATGCGTCGCTTGTGCTCTGCGTGCGGGACGCACGGCGAGGTCAATGCCGACGAGGCGCGTTGGTGGTCGCGGCATGCGGAGGCGCTGGGCGCGATTCCCTCGAGCCTGCCTCGTGCGCGTGGCTGCGCGATTTGCCATGGCACGGGCTACAAGAGCCGCTTCGTGATCGCCGAGGTGCATTCGGTCAGCGACCGCTTCAGGGACCGCATCCTGGCGGGTGCGGAGGTCACCGAGTTGAAGCGGCTTGCGTTTGAGACGGAGGATGGCCAGGGGCGGCTCGCCCCGCTGATGCATCAAGCGGTGAACCGAATCGCTCAGGGCCAAACGACGCTGGAGGAATTGTTCCGTGTGGTGGGCCAAGTCTGAGACGGTCGATCTGTTCGTGTCTGGCCGCATGCTGGTGATGCGGGCCGGAGTACAGACACGCACTCAGACCCTTGCTGACGGCCAAGGGATTGCCGCCCTGGCGCCCTGGCTGGCCGAGCGGCCGGGGCAGGTTTGGCGGGTTTGGCTGGGCGGCTCGCTGTGTGGCCTTCATGTTGTCGAGCCGATTGAAGGCGTTGCCTCCATCGAGGAGGCCGAAGCCGCCTTGAGTGTCAGCCTGAGCGGCGACGAACCGAAGCGCGCGTGCCTGGCGGTGTGGCCTGCTCAGGGCGAGACCTGGCTGGCGGCTGTGACGCCTGCGGGCCTGGTCGACGACCTGGTGGGTGTGTTGACCCAAAGTGGCGGTCGCATCCTGCTATGCCGCCCCTGGTGGAGCGCAGCCGCGTCCAGGGTTGGGGGGAGCACGGCCTTCTTCGATGGCGAGACTGTCACCTACTGGCGCTGCAGCCCGAACCGGAAGATCACCTCAGCTGCCACGCAGCCTGCGCGAGATCGGGTGCAGGCCCAGCACATTCTGCAGAGGCTGCAGATTGGTGGTGCCATGAGCGCGTGGGAGATTGATCTTGGCGCCGTGCCAGGCCCTGGAACGCCAGGCTTCGCGGTGGCCTCGATGGACGAGAGGAGCCATGCTGCCCGAGCCATTGCAGTTTGAGCTGCTTCCTCGCCGGTCTTTGCGGGCATGGCGGCTCGTGCTTGCTGCGCTGCTGGTTGCCGTGGCGGCAGGTGCCGCAGCAATGTGGTTCGCCCGCCAATCTGAGCTCGCCGAAACGAGAGTGCAGATTGCTCAGGCGCGCGCCGCCATCGCGGCACACACGCCACCGGCGCCGCAGGGTGCACTCGTCCTGTCACCCCAAGAGGCACAAGACCTAGCGCTTGGAGAGTGGACCGTCGAGCCGCGTTTGTTGGAGATCGAGCGCTGCACCGATGCGACGACAATCGTCTCGCGCTTCAGCCACGACGAGGCCGCCAAGGTGACCACCGTCGAACTCGATTTCACTGCGCCGGACCGCCTGGCGGTGCTCTTGGCGTGCCTCAATACCGCACCACGCCAGGAACCGGCCTGGAAGCTGGCGTCGGTTCAGGCCATGCCCGGTGGGCAGGGTGGTGAATCCGGCGCGCAGCGCGCCACGCTTCGGCGTTGAGCCGGTTGCCATTGGCGGTGCGGAGCGGGGCCCTCGGCTTCCATCCCCGATCGGGTAAACCCCATTCCAGTCCCGTCGATCGCCGGCACGCTTGCTCGTCGTGTGGTCAGAGGCGGAAACTGCATCACACGCTTCAAAGTCCATTCAGCCTTCCAAGGAACCCGACATGTCAGACCGCACCGTTCGCCTTCACCGGGTGCTCCGCGCCAAGCCTGAGAAGGTCTATCGCGCCTTTCTCGATGCAGGTGCCATGTGCAAGTGGCTGCCGCCGTACGGGTTCACCTGCCAGGTGCATCATCTGGACGCGCGTGTCGGTGGCACCTTCCGGATGTCGTTCTACAACTTCTCCACCGGCAACGGGCACTCGTTCGGAGGCGAGTACATCGAGCTGATCCCCAACGAGCTCATTCGCTACACAGACAAGTTCGACGACCCGAATCTCCCCGGGGTCATCGAGGTGACCGTGTCGCTCAAGCCCGTTCTCTGTGGAACCGAGGTCAGCGTGGCCCAGGCTGGCATCCCTGAAGTCATACCGCTCGAGATGTGCTACCTGGGCTGGCAGGAGTCGTTTGCCCAGCTGGCGACGCTGGTCGAACCCGATATCCCGGGCTGAGCAGCAGCGCGCCCGCCCCCTAGGTCCGGTGGAATTCAGCGCTCCACGGCACGGGTGTGTAATGCCGCATGAAGCCGAACCCTGTCGAAGACCTGCTGGATGACTTGCGTGCTGCCGACGCTGACCGTGCGGCGCTGGTGGATCGGCTGCGCAAGCTGGTGCTCGGCATCGACCCCAAGATCACGGAGGATGTGAAGTACGGCGGCATCCTCTTCTCCGCGGGCCCACCGTTCTGCGGTGTCTTCTCGTACCAGAACCACGTTTCGCTGGAGTTCGGCCGCGGCGCCGAGTTGCCCGATGTGCATCAGGTGCTGGAGGGCGAGGGCAAGCTCCGGCGGCACATCAAGATCCAACAACCGCAGGATCTGTTTCGCAAGAACGTCCGCCACTATGTGCAACTGGGGTTCGCCGCCGCAGTGCAAAGCGTGGCCACCATGAAGAAGGCCAAGCGGCGGCCCTAGGGGGCTGCCGGGCGGCTACGATCCGCGCTCTTCCAACCGTTTTGGAGCCCACCCACATGGCCACCGCCCGCCCCGGTCACCAACCCGTCCTGCTGGTCGTCGACGTTCAGGCCGGCGTGGTCCAAGACGCGTGGGAGGCGCCGCGGGTGATCGGCAACGTCGCTCGTGCCGTGGAGCGGGCGCGCGCCGGGGGCGTGCCGGTGGTCTGGGTGCAGCACGCGGACGACGAGCTCCCCACCGGCAGCGCGGCCTGGCAATGGGTGCCGGAGCTGGTGCCTGCCGAGGGCGAGGCCCTGATCCCCAAGAAGTTCAACTCGTCGTTCGAGCAGACGACGCTGGACGATGAACTGGCGCGCCTGGGGGCCACCCACATCGTGTTGGCCGGGGCAGCCACCAACTGGTGCATCCGGGCCACGGCCTATGGCGCGCTGGAGCGCGGCTACGACCTCACGCTGATCCAGGATGCCCACACCACCGGCAGCATGCAGTTGGAAGGCGGGATGCGGATCGAGGCAGCCCAGGTGGTGCAGGAGCTCAACATCGCGATGACCTGGCTCAGTTACCCGGGCCGCCGCAACGGCACCGCCACAGCCGAGGCGGTGGATTTCAACAGCCCCGGCGGGGCGCGGTAGGCCGGCGCCTATCAGTCCTTCGTGGCTCGCATCCGCACCCGATCGAGGTAGGCAAGCCCGTCCGGCGGGAGGCCGCTGCGCTGGGATTCCCAGATCATCTCGCCAAGGCACTCCATCACCTCGTGCTGGGCTTCGTGGATCGAGTGCCGCCTGGCGGCCA
>CAYJEC010000025.1:0-15304 GCA_964369025.1 uncultured Ideonella sp.
GAGCCCTTCTCACGCCTGCACGAGGGCACGTTGTCCAAGCACGGCATCGGCCTGTCCATCGTGCGGCGCATCGTCGAGCGCCATGGCGGCCGGGTGTGGGCCGACAGCCGGCCCGGTGACGGTGCGGTCTTCTGGTTTGCGCTGGGCTCTGTCAGTCCACCCTCACCCACGTCACCTTGACCTGGTTGCTGGGCATCAGCACCGGCTTGACGTTGGCGCGCGAGACCCAGGTCAAGGTCTGGCGGTGAAGGGGCAGGTAGAGGGCTTCATCGCGGATGCGGTGCAGGGCGTCATGCAGCAGGCGCTGGCGCTTGGCGGTGTCCATCTCGGTGGCGGCGGCGTCGATGAGGCGGTCCATCTCGGCGTCGGCGATGCGGCCGTTGTTGTCGCCGCCCTTCTGGCTTCTGGCGTCCAGGCTGTGCACAAGGGGGTCGAAGATCATCTGCGGGTCGAGTGCGCCACCGCCCCAGCCATACAGGTAGAAGCTGGTGTCGTGGTTCTGCATCTTGGGGAAGAACAGTGACTTGGGCCGCGCATCGACCTTCAGCTTCACCTTGATGCGCGACAGCATGCCGACGAGGGCCACGCAGATCGCCTGGTCGTTCACGTAACGGTCGTTGGGGCAGTCGAGCGTGAGCTCGAAGCCGTCGGCGTACCCGGCCTCGGCCATCAGCCGGCGCGCTGCCGCCAGATCCACCAGGGGAGCATCTTCCAGTTCGGGCGCGGCCACACAGCCGAAGCGCGAGGTTGTCATGCAGCCGGTGGGCTGCGACTGGTCCCGCATGATGGATTTTCTCAGCGCGGCCCGGTCGATGGCCAGCCCGATGGCCTGGCGCACGCGCTTGTCCTTCAGCGGGTTGCGGCCCTTCACGCCACCACTCTGCAGCTCATCCCGAAACTGGTCGAAGCCCAGGAAGATGATGCGGTTCTCGGGCCCGCTGGTCAGGCGCATGCGGGGATCGGAGGCCAGGCGCGCCAGATCCTGCGGCGGAGCGTCCTGGATCAGGTCCACGTCGCCCGACAACACGGCCGCGAGGCGGGTCGCGTCGCTGGCGATGGGCGTGAACACCACCTTGCTGACGTTGCCCTCGAACCGGCCCCACCTGCCGGCGTGCCGGGCCAGCACGGTTCGCACACCCGGCTCGCGGTGCTTCAGCTTGAAGGGCCCGGTGCCCATGGCGTGGTGCGACGAATACGACTCCTCCTTGGCGTTGAAATCCGGCGCACGCTCGGCCCGGTTCGCCACGCTCCAGGCGCGGCTCATGATGAACACGGTGGCCAGATGCTCCAGCAGCAGCGGGTCGGGCACGGTCAGCCTCAGCTCCACCGTCAGCGGGTCGATGCGTATCGGCTGCCCAAGCGGCCGGGCATAAAGCGCCATCTGCGAGCTCGGCTGCTGGGCGCGCTCGAGCGAAAAGACCACGTCATCCGCTGTCATCGGCGTGCCGTCGTGGAAGCGCACGCCGGGGCGCAATGTGAAACGCCAGGTCAGGTCGTACAGCACCTTCCAGCCGGTGGCCAGGGCCGGGACCAAGCTCTGGTCGCGGGCGCGCTCCACCAGGCCCTCATAGACCTGGTTGTTGATGTTGTTGGTGACCCCTTCGTTGACGGCATGTGGGTCCATCGACTGGGTGTCGCCACGCGCAGCCCATCGCAGGGTCTGGGCCTGGAGCGGCCCGGCCAGGGCAAGCGCGAGTGACGCGAGCGCGAACAGGTGCCGCATCGGGCGGGGCATGGGCGGTCTCCAGTTTCGGGATGGAAGGGTTGCATGGCAGTGTGCCACCTGGCCCTATGCTCTCAGCCATGCCGCCCACCCCACGCCAAGCGCTCTGAGATGGCACGACGCTGGACCCCCTTTGAGCGGGTGCTCGGCGCCGAACTGGTGTCCAACCTCGGCAGCATGCTGAGCCGGCTCGCGATCCCTTGGCTGGCGGCGTTGTCTCTGGGCGCCACACCCTGGCAGATGGGTTGGTTGCTGGTGGCCGACGTGGCGGCCGGTGCACTGGGCTCGCTGGTCCTGGGCGCCTGGGTGGACAGGCGCCCCTTGCGCAGCGTCATGGTGTGGGCCGATCTCTGGCGCGCGGCCTTGCTGCTGCTCCTGGCCGCCCTGGCATGGCACCAATGGCTGACCTGGTGGTTGCTTGTGCTCGCCGCCGCCGCCAGCGGCCTGCTGGGCGTGGCCTTCGAGCTGGCGCGTTCAGCCTGGATCGCACGGGCCAGCGAGACCGAGGCATTGGCGGGGCGCAATGCGGCCTTGTCGGCCTCCGGCAGCGTGGCCGAGGCCCTGGCCTTCGGGCTCGGCGGCTGGCTTTACCAGGGCCTGGGTGCGGTGGTGGCCCTGGCTGTCGACGGGTTCAGCTACCTCGCCTCGGCGGCATGCCTGCGTGGCGTTCCCGAAGCTGAACCCGATGTCGCGCCCACCGAGAACCTCACGGCCGCCACCTGGTGGGCTGGCACCCGCGCCGGCTGGCAGGCGGTCAAGGCCGACGCGGTATTGCGCAAGCTGGCTGCCATCGAGGCGCTGGTGGCCGCCGGCATGAGCCTGGCGGGCACCAGCTACATGATCTTCGTCACCCGTGACCTGGGCTTTGAGCCGGGGCCGCTGGGCATGATGTTCGCACTCGGCAGCCTCGGCGCCTTGGTGGGTGCCACCGTGGCGCCAGGCCTGGGGCGCCGCTGGGGGCCCGGCCGGGCGATGGCGGCCGGCCTGGCGGCGACGTCGCTCGGCGGGCTCGCGGTGGCGCTGGCGCCGGACGCAGGGGTTCTGGGTGCCGCGCTGCTGATCGGCCAGCAGATCGTCGGCGATGCTGGCCACACGGTGCGCGACGTGCACGACCACACCTGGCGGCAATCGGCCGCCCCGCCCGCGATGCTGGCGAGCGTCGACGGCAGCCTGCGCGCCATCGGCCATGCGGCCACTCTGGTGGGCGCACTGGGCGGAGGCGCACTGGCCACCGCGTTGGGGACTCGCAGCGCGCTGCTGGGAAGTGCCGCCTTGCTCGGCCTTGCTGCGGCCTGCGCCGTGCGGCGCATGCGTTAGGCCGCAGCGCGGCGCTCGGCCCAGGCCATGAGGCCGGTCACCACCTGGCGCGCCAACAGGTCACGCCCGGCCGGGTCCTCAAGGGACTGCGCGGCGGCGCTGCCGGGCTCTGGCACATCTTCGTCCCCCAGCAGCGCGATGGCGGCCAGTGCAGGCCCCAAGTCGGCGTCAGCGCGTTGCTGGCCCCAAGCCTCGGGCATCAGATCGATCCCCTGCAGGAATCCGGTGCACCAGTCCTGCCCGTCGACCCACTCCTGGGCATCGGCTTCAACCACGCTGAACAGTGGCTCCCAGCGCCGTGGGTGATCGCGGAGCAGGCAGGCGATGCTCTGCAGGTGGCGCAGCACCAGCACCGTGGCGCGCTTGCGTTGGCGGTTGCTGGCGAAGGGCTGGCCGTCGGGGCCGTCGCCGCCCCAGACCAGCGGCAGCCAGTCGCCGCTGCGCCGGCTGTCCAGCACCTCCGGTGGGCCGACGAGCAGGGCGGTCAGGAAACCGTCCACGCCCTCGACGTTCATCGCGCCGTCGCCGGGAAGGTGTTGAAGCAGTTCGTCAAAGGCCTGCAGTTCGGCGTCGTCGAGCGGGGAGTTGTTCGAGGCGCGGTCGAATTGGGGGTAATCCATGGGCGGATTGTGTCCCAGGGGTTCGCACTTGCGCGCTGGCGCGGTACGCTGGCGGCCTGTCAACATCCTGCGGATCGCTCCACCATGCCCCAGACGCTCGCCCCCAGCCGCCGTCAATGCTTGCTCGCCAGTCTCGCCCTTGCCGGTTTGGCCTTGAGCGGGCCCGCCATGGCCCAGGCTGGCAAGACCTACCGCCTGCTGGTGGGCTTCCCGGCCGGCGGGGGCACAGACGCCATCGCCCGCATCCTGGCCGAGCAGCTGAAAGACGAACTCGGCGGTGCCACCGTGCTGGTGGAGAACAAGCCCGGCGCTGGCGGCCAACTGGCTGCGCAGGCGCTGAAGGCCGCCGCGCCAGATGGCAGCACGCTGTTTTTGACGCATGACCACACCGTCTCCATCCTGCCCCAGGTGGTGAAGACGCCAGGCTTCGACCCGGCGGTGGATTTCATGCCGGTGGCCGGTTTCGCCACCTTCGTGAACGCGCTCGCGGTATCGGGCGGCACGCCGGCGAAGAGCTTCAACGAGTACTTGGCCTGGGTGCGCGGTGCCGGTGGTGGCAAGGGCGCGGTGGGCATCCCCGCGCCGGCGTCGGTGCCTGAGTTCCTGGTCAAGGTGATTGGCGAGAAGTACAAGCTCGATCTGGTTGCCGCGCCCTACCGAGGCAGCGCCCCGATGATGGCCGACATGCTGGGCAACCAGATCGGCGCGGGCGTCGGCTCGGTGCCGGATTTCATCGAGAACCACAAGAACGGCAAGCTGCGCGTGGTGGCGGTGCTGGGCGGCGCGCGCCAGCCGGCGCTGCCGGATGTGCCCACCTTCGCCGAGCTGGGTTTGGCCGGCTTCGAGGATGTGCCCTACTACGGCGTGTTCGCACCGGCCGGTACGACCAAGGGCGCGTTGGAGCCCTTCTCCGCCGCCCTGGCCAAAGTGCTGGCCAAGCCCTCCGTTCACGACCGCCTCACCGCCATGGGCCTGGCCGTGGGGCACATGAGCGGCGAGCAGCTCGGCCAGCGTGAGCGCGCCTACACCGCCACCTGGGCGCGCATCATCAAGGCCAGCGGCTTCGTGCCGCAATGACGTCGTGGCCGGTTGGGCCTTGTTCGACACTGCCGTGGGCCCCTGCGGCCTGGTGTGGAACGCCACGCTGCAGATCTGTGGCGGGCAACTGCCCGAGAGCAGCCCGGCGCAGACGCGGGCCAGGTTGCAGCGCCGCTTTCCCGGTTTGACCGAGCAGCCGCCTCCGCCGGCCATCGCCGGCGTGATGGCCCGCCTGGCCGCTGCGCTTCAAGGCGCGCAAGACACGCTGGACGACGTGCCTCTGGATCTGAGTGGCGTGCCCCAGTTCCACCAGCGGGTGTATGCCGAGGCCCGCCGCATCCCGCCAGGCCAGACCCGCAGCTACGGCGAAGTCGCCCGGGCGCTGGGTGAACCCACTGCCGCCCGGGCCGTGGGTCAGGCCTTGGGCCGCAACCCGTTTGCACCGCTGGTGCCCTGCCACCGCATCCTGGCCGCTGGCAGCCAGGCGGGCGGGTTCTCGGCGCCCGGCGGCCTGGCGACCAAGCTGCGGCTTCTGCAAATGGAAGGCGCGCAGTTCGGCGAGCAGGCTGGGCTGTTCTGATCTGCCCGCGGCGGGCCCAGCCCGCCAGCATCCGGACCGATCGCATGAGGGTGTTCCAGTGTGGCGGCCGTGGCGCGCGTGGTCGGATACTGCACGACACTCGCCGATGCACCCCCGCTGGAACACGCCATGCCCCCCATTGACTCGTTGACGCACCGCCTTGCCCGGGGATTGTGCTGGGCGGCTGCCGGCCTGTGCCTGCAACTGATGACGCTGCCCATGGCCTCGGCGGCCCCCCGCCCAGCGAACCGCCCGCCAGAGCACGCAGCGCAGTGGGTCAACCAGATGGCGGTGGCACCGCTCGGCAACACGCTGCAGGTAGGCCAGTTGACCGTACGTTGGTGCGCAGAGGTCCGCACCTATTGCGGCACCCTGAAGCGGCCCTTCGATCCTGCGGGCGTCGTGCCGGGCGACATCGAGGTCTACTTCGAGTACTACCCTCGGCGCGACCAGCACCTGCCCTCCAAAGGCATGCTGGTGGCGGTGGAAGGTGGCCCGGGCTACCCGAGCACTGGTTCGCGCGGGCTGTACATCCCTCTCTATGGGCCGCTGATGAACGAGCGTGAGCTGGTGATGATGGACAACCGCGGCACGGGCCGTTCGCAGGTGATCGACTGCGCGGTGCAACGCCGGCCCGAGCTCACCGAATGGAACATCGCCGAATGCGGCCGGCAACTGGGGCCCACCGCGCCGCTGTACAGCGGCCTGCTGGCCGCCGACGACCTGGCCGCGTTGTTGCAGGCGCTCGGCGCGCCGCGGGTGGATCTCTACGGCGACTCCTACGGCACCTACTTCAGCCAGACCTTCGCCTACCGCCACCCGCAATGGCTGCGCTCCGTCGTGCTGGACAGCGCTTACCCCGTGCCGCAGGTGGGCGGAGAGACACCGTGGTACCCGACCTTCCTGCCGGCGATGCGCGACAAGTTCAACCTGGTCTGCGCCCGGTCGCGCGGCTGCCGCGACCTGCCCGGCACCTCGATGGACCATATCCAACCGGCGCTCGATCTGCTGCGCGCTTCGCCTTTCGAGGCCGAGGCCCGGGATGCAGATGGCGTGCTGCGCCGCTTCACGGCCGACGCCGCCGAGCTGGCCACGATGATGGTCGCCGCCGCGCCGCCGGTGGCGACGGCACGCGAGACGGACGCTGCCGCACGCGCCTTCGCCATGGGCGACACCGCACCGCTGCTGCGCCTGATGGTCGAGACTGGCGTCGCATCCGATTCGCGGCGTGTGGGTCGCCGTTACTTCAGCACCGGTGCGTACCTGGCGGTCAACTGCCAGGACGTCGCGCAGATCTACGACATGCGCCTGCCCCCGGCTGAACGGCGGCGCCAACGTGACAAGGCGGTGGCCGAGCAGGAAGCCAGGAACCCCGACCTCTATGCGCCGTTCACCATCAACGAGTTCCGCGCCGTTCCGCTCGATCTGAGCCTGCTCGACGCCTGCGTCGCCTGGCCCTCGCCACCGCCCGAGCATCCGCCAGGGCCGCATGTGCCACCTGACCCCGACATGCCCAACGTGCCGGTGCTGGTGCTCGCCGCCGAGTTGGACGACATCACCACGCCAGCCGAGGGCCGCATCGTGGCCAGCTTGTTTCCCCAGAGCAGTTACGTGCTCGCGGCGAACAGCTTCCACGTGGCCGCCGGCCCCACGCTGTTCGACCCCTGCATTGCACAGATCACCCGCCGCTTCATCGAACGACTCACGCCAGGCGACACGGGCTGCGCGGCGCGCATTGCGCCGCTGCGCACGCCACCGATGTTCGCTCGGCAGGTCAGCGAGCTTGATCCCGCCGAGGCCCTTCCCGGCAACCGCGCCACCCCAACCGAACTTCGGGCGGTGACTGCCGCCGTGCAGACACTGGGCGACGCGCTGGGCCGTATCGAGACCAACAGCAGCGGCCGCAGCGTGGGCCTGCGTGGCGGCCACTTCACCATCGAGAACAAGGGCGCCCGGCTGCTGCTGCGATTCGACCAGGCGCGCTGGACGGAAGATCTCGCTGTCTCCGGCACATTACGCTGGGCGGCGTATCACGCGCCCGCGCAAGCCGACATCAGCTTCACCGGCCCCGATGGCGTCACTGGGCAACTTCGCGTGCGCTGGACCGAGCTGGAACCTGAGGCCATGGCCGAGGTGCGAGGCGTCATCGGGGGGCGCCGCGTCGCGGCCCGGCTGCCAGCGCCCTGAGCTGTCGCAGGGCCTGCCCGCGCACACGGCCGGCCCCGTCGACAATCGGCGTCTACATGACCACCACTGCCTTCCGCGTGCTCTCCGTCATCCCGCCGATGACGCAGCTGAACACGCCCTACCCCTCCACCGCTTACCTGACTGGCTTCATGCGCTCGCGCGGGGTTGACGCGGTGCAGGAGGACCTGGCCCTGGCGCTGATGCTGCGCTTGTTCTCGCGGGGTGGCCTGGCCTCGTTGCACGGTGCCGTGCAGTCGCTGCCCGACGCAGGGCACACTGCACAGACCCGCCACTACTCGGCCGCTCACGGGCGTTACGCCGCCACCATCGAGCGCGTGATCGCCTTCCTGCAAGGGCGAGACCCGACACTGGCCCACCGCATCAACACCCGGGCTTTCCTGCCCGAGGGCGAGCGCTTCAAGGCGCTGGACGCCTACGTGGACGACGACGGCGGCGACCCGCTGGCCTGGGCGTTCGGCGCGCTGGGCCTTCAGGACCGCGCACGCCACCTGGCCACGCTGTGCCTGAACGACCTGGCCGACGTGCTGCGTGACGCGGTGGACCCGCGGTTCGAGTTCGTTCGCTATGCCGAATC
This sequence comes from uncultured Ideonella sp., assembly GCA_964369025.1. GTDB lineage: Bacteria > Pseudomonadota > Gammaproteobacteria > Burkholderiales > Burkholderiaceae_C > Ideonella. Next base: position 8,061 of record CAYJEC010000025.1, read on the forward strand.
GCTGGCCACCAGCCAGCCGACCTTCGAGCCGCTGGCAGCGGCCCTCGCGGCGCCCTTGAACCTGGTCGACGAGACCTTGCGCGATCTGACCCGCGAGGCGATGGTGCGCCACCGGCCGAATGTGGTGCTGGTGTCGGTGCCCTTCCCCGGTGCGGTCTACGCGGCCTTCCGCATCGCGCAGACGATCAAGGCCGAGTTCCCCGGCGTGCCCACGGTGCTGGGCGGCGGCTTCGTCAACACCGAGCTGCGCGAGCTGGCCGAGCCGCGTGTCTTCGACCACTTCGACTTCGTCACGCTCGACGCTGGCGAACGCCCGCTGCTGGCGCTTCTGGAGCACCTGCAAGGCAGGCGGTCTGCACAGCGCCTGGTGCGCTGCTTCGTGCGCGACTCCGGTGGCGCGGTGAGATACGTGAACCTGGTCGAGCCCGACATCCCTTTCGCCGAGGTCGGCACGCCGACATGGGATGGCCTGCCCCTGGGCAGCTACCTGTCACTGCTGGACATGCTCAACCCGATGAACCGGCTGTGGAGCGATGGCCGCTGGAACAAGCTCACCGTGGCCCAGGGCTGCTACTGGAAGAAGTGCAGTTTCTGCGATGTCAGCCTGGACTACATCTCGCGCTACGAGAGCGCCTCGGCCACGCTGCTGGTGGACCGAATCGAGACCATCGTCGCCGAGACCGGGCAAACCGGCTTCCACTTCGTCGACGAGGCGGCACCGCCCAAAGCGCTCAAGGCGCTGGCCGCCGAGCTGATGCAGCGCCAGGTGGACATCTCCTGGTGGGGCAACATCCGGTTCGAGAAATCCTTCAGCCCGGCCCTGTGCCAGCAGTTGGCTGACAGCGGCTGCATCGCCATTTCCGGTGGCCTGGAGGTGGCCTCTGACAGGCTGCTGGCGCTGATGAAGAAGGGCGTGTCGGTGGAGCAGGTGGCACGGGTCACCAAGGCGTTTGCCGACGCCGGCGTGCTGGTGCATGCCTACCTGATGTATGGCTTTCCGACGCAGACGACGCAGGACACCGTGGACGCGCTGGAGTACGTGCGCCAGCTGTTCGAGAACGGCTGCATCCACAGCGGCTTCTTTCACCGCTTTGCCTGCACCGTGCATTCTCCGGTGGGCCAGCACCCGGAGCAGTACGGTGTGAAGTTGCTGCCGCTGCCGCCCTCGCCCTTCGCCAGGAATGACGTTGGCTTCATCGACCCCACCGGGGTGGACCACGACGCCCTCGGCCGCGGCCTCAAGAAGGCGATCTACAACTACATGCACGGCATCGGCCTGGAGCAGGATGTGCGCGGCTGGTTCACCGAGGTTCGCACCAAGGTGCCCAAGACAACCGTCGCACGGCACCGCATCGCACGCGCCATCGCCGCACCATCGTGACCCGCCAAACGCTGTCGCCAAGCAGCACTCGCCCGCCTGGCCTATAGTTTCTTAGCACAAGCTCGAATCTCCCCTTGCCACGCTCCGGTCACGCAATTGCCTTCCAATGGCGCTCCCTGCCGACCCCACCCCCACCATCGTGACCCTTCTGACCCAACGCCTGCGCGCCCTGGCGCCTGACCGCCTGCGCGGCATGCGTCGCGGCATCGAGAAGGAGAGCTTGCGCGTTCAGCCGGGCGGTGCTCTGGTGCGCACACCACATCCGGCCGCGCTCGGGGCCGCCCTGACCCACCCCCACATCACGACTGATTTCAGTGAATCCCAGGTCGAGCTGATCACCGGGGTGCATGGGAGCGTGGAAGCTTGCCTGGCAGAGTTGACCGAGATTCACCAGGCCACCTACCGCGCGATCGACGGCGAGCGGCTGTGGGTGTCCAGCATGCCTTGTGTGCTGCCGGCGGACGACGAGATTCCGATCGGCCAGTACGGCACCTCCAATATCGGCCGCGCCAAGACCGTCTACCGGACAGGCCTGTCGCACCGCTACGGCCGGCGGATGCAGACGATCTCGGGCATCCACTACAACTGGTCGCTTCCGGGTCTGGGCACCGACGAGTATTTCGCGCTGATCCGCAACTTCCGCCGCCACTCGTTCCTGCTGTTGCTGCTGTTCGGCGCCTCGCCCGCCATCTGCGGCAGTTTCGTGGCCGGGCAGCCGCACGGGTTGCAACCACTGGGTGCGCATACCCTGCACCTGCCGCACGCCACCTCGTTGCGGATGGGCCGGCTCGGCTACCAGAGCGATGCCCAGTCCAGCCTGGCGGTGAGCTACAACGGGCTGGAAACCTACGCGGCATCCTTGCAGGACGCCATGACGCGCCCTTATCCGGCCTACGAGGCGCTGGGCGTGCGCGACGATCAAGGCGACTACCGGCAACTGTCGACCAGCCTGCTGCAGATCGAAAACGAGTTCTACGGCACCATCCGGCCCAAGCGCACGATCCGCTCCGGCGAGCGCCCGCTGCACGCGCTGCGCGAACGCGGCGTCGAGTATGTCGAGGTGCGCTGCATGGATCTGGACCCGTTCGAGCCGGTCGGCATCGGTGCCCCGACGGCGCGTTTCATCGACGTCTTCCTGCTGCATTGCCTGCTGACCGACAGCCCGCCGGACAGCCCTGCCGAGATCGCCGCCCTGGCCCGCAACCAGCACCTGGCCGCCGCGCGAGGCCGCGAGCCCGGCCTGACGCTGGAGCGTGGTGGCAGCGCCGTGCGCCTGACCGATTGGGCCGGCGAATTGGTCGACCAGTGCAGCCCGATCGCGCACCTGTTGGACGAACTGAATGGCGGCACCGCCCACCGAGACGCGCTGTCCGCGGCACAGCGCTCGCTGTCCGACCTGGACAGCCTGCCTTCAGCGCACGTGTTGGCCGCCATGCGGGCCGAGCATGCTGGCGAATTCGTGCCCTTTGTCGACGCAAGGTCGGCGCAGACGCGGGATCAGTTGCTGGCACGGCCCCTGCCAGACGCCGAGGCGCCTGCGCGTTGGGCCGCCGAGGCGGCCGCCTCGCTGGAAGAGCAGCGCCGAATCGAGGCCGCTGAGACGCTGACCTTCGAGGACTTCCTGGCGGACTACCTCTCGCCGGCGCGGCTGGCCTGATCCACCCGGGCGAAGCGCGGCACGCGCTGCCCGCCCAGCTCGACCTCGCCGAAGAACATGGCGTGAGGGCGCACCCACAGGCCACTGGCGTTGTAAAGCGGCCGGTAGACGACCAGCGGATCCAGCGTTTCGCTGTGGCGTGCCACGCCCATCACCTCGTACTCGCCACCCTTGTAGTGGCGGTAGCGGCCGATGGGCGTGTCCGGCAGGGGTGGCAGTTCGTCACCGGCGGGCATGGCCACGCTCAGGCACGCTTGGCCACGAGGGTCAGGATGTCGTAGCTCGCCACCAGTTCGTCGTGCTGGTTGGTCACCTCGACATCCCAGGCCACCACGCCCTGACCCACGCCCTTGTCGTCGACCTTGTTCCGGTCGATCTTGCGCTTGGCGGTCAACCGCGCACGGATCGTGTCGCCGATGGCCACCTGCTTGACGAAGCGCAGCGTGTCCAGCCCGTAGTTGGCCAGGACCGGTCCCGGCGCCGGGCTGACGAACAGGCCGGCCGCAGCCGAGAGCACGAAGTAGCCGTGCGCGATGCGCTGGCCGAACTGCGTGTCCTTGGCCGCGATGGCGTCGAAGTGCATGTAGAAGTAGTCGCCCGAGATGCCGCCGAAAGCCACGATGTCGGCCTCGCCCACCGTGCGGCGGTGGGTCAGCAGGCTCTCGCCGATCTGCAGATCCTCGAAGTGGCGGCGGAACGGGTGGATCTCGGTCTCGATGCGCTTCGCACCGCGAACGTACTCGCCCGTGACCGCCGCCAGCATGGTCGGCGAGCCTTGCACTGCCGCGCGCTGCAGGTAGTGCTTGACGGCACGGATGCCGCCCAGTTCCTCGCCGCCGCCGGCGCGCCCCGGGCCACCGTGCTTGAGCATCGGCAACGGGCTGCCGTGGCCGGTGGATTCGACCGCGGCCTCGCGGTCCAGCACCAGCATGCGGCCATGGTGCGCGGCCGCCACCGGTATGGCCCGCGCGGCGACGGCCGGCGAGCGTGTGACCAGCGTGCCAACCAGGCTGCCTTGGCCACGCGCCGCCAGAGCCATCGCTTCTTCCAGGCCGTCATAGGCCATCAAGGTGCTGACCGGCCCGAAGGCCTCCAGTTCATGCACCGCATCGTTGCGCATCGGGTCCCGGGCCAGCAGCAAAGTCGGCGCAAAGAACGCGCCTTCGGCCGTGCCGGCACCTTGCGGGTGGAAGCCGTCGCGGGCGCTGAACACCGTCTCGGCGCCGCTGGCCGACAGCAGGGCCACGCGCTCGGCCACGTCGGACTGTTGAGCGTGCGAGGCCAGCGCGCCCATCTTCACGCCATCCACTGAAGGGTCGCCCACGACCACCTTGGCCAGGCGGGCGCGCAGCTTCTGCGCCACCGCATCGATGTGCTGGCGCGGCACGATGGCCCGGCGGATCGCCGTGCACTTCTGGCCGGCCTTGACGGTCATCTCTCGAGCCACCTCCTTGACGAAGAGATCGAACTCCTCGTCGTCGGGCGACACGTCAGGTGCCAGGATCGCGCAGTTGAGCGAGTCGGCCTCGGCATTGAAGGGCACCGAGTGCCGGATGAGGTTGGGGTGCACCCGCAGCCTGGCGGCAGTGTCGGCAGACCCGGTGAAGGTCACCACGTCCGGGCCCTGCAGGCGGTCCAGCAGATCGCCTGTGCCACCAATCACCAACTGCAGGCTGCCGGCGGGCAGGATGCCGGATTCGGCGATCAGGCGCACCAGCGCCTCGGTGAGGTAGCTGGTTGCCGTGGCGGGCTTGCCGATGCAGGGCATGCCGGCCAGGAAGCTCGGCGCGAACTTTTCAAGCAGGCCCCAGATCGGGAAGTTGAAGGCGTTGATGTGCACCGCCACCCCGCCACGCGGCACCAGGATGTGCGTGGCGGCGAAGCCGCCCTGCTTGCTCAGCGGCACCACCGGGCCCTCGTGCACCACGTTGCCGCTGGGCAGTTCGCCTGAGCCCATGCTGGCGTAGGCGAACAGCGTGCCAGTGCCCCCCTCGATGTCGATCCAGCTGTCGGCGCGCGTGGCGCCGGTGTGGGCCGAGATCGCGTAGAGCTGCTCCTTGCGCTCGGCCAGGTACTTGGCCAGGGCCTTCAGCCGCTGCGCGCGCTGCTGGAAATCCAGCGCCATCAGCCCGGCCAGGCCAGGCCCCCGCGCATGCGCCAGCGCCTCGCCGAAATCGATCGCCTCCGCATGCGTGCGGGCCACCGGCTGGCCGTTGATCGTGCTGCGCAGCACCTGCGCCGCCTCCGCGCCGACCCAGCGACCGGCGATGAAGCTCTGAAGTTGCATCATGAGAGAAGTCCTGCGGTTCACTGAGCGCGCGCAGCGCCGCTCGCAACAAGTGGCGTGCGCGGAGCCCCCTCGGGGGGCAGCCCCCGGGAGGGGGCGTGGGGGCATCATTCCTGGCGCGGGGGCTTAAGGCACGTACTTCCAGGCACCCTTCTCGATCTTGACCATCACCCTCGCGCGCTGGTCAAGGCCGAGGTGGTCACCGGGCGACATGTTGAAGATGCCATGCGCACCGGGCAGGTCCTTGACGGCCTCCAGCGCGTCACGCAGCGCGGCACGGAAGGCCGGGGTGCCCGGCTGAGCCTTCTTGAGCGCCACCGGCACGGCGGCACTCATCAGCAGGCCGGCATCCCAGGCGTGGGCACCGAAGGTCGAGACGCTGCCCTTGCCGTAGGCCGCCTCGTACTTCGCCACGTACTCCAACGCAGACTTCTTCAGCGGGTGGCTGGCCGGCAATTGATCGGCCACCAGCACCGGGCCGCTGGGCAGGTAGGTGCCCTCGACATTCTTGCCGCCCACGCGCAGGAAATCATTGTTGGCCACGCCATGGGTCTGGTAAACCTTGCCGGCATAGCCACGCTCGGCCAGGGCCGCTGCCGGCAGCGCAGCCGGGGTGCCCGAGCCGGCGATCAGCACGGCCTCCGGCTGGGCGCTGGTGAGCTTGAGCACCTGGGCGGTGACCGAGGTATCGGCACGGTTGTAGCGCTCGGTGGCGACGACCTTGAGGCCCTTCAGCCCAGCGGCCTTGCCGAACTCGTTGAGCCAACCCTCGCCGTACGCGTCGGCGAAGCCGATGAAGCCCACCGTCTTGATGCCTGCATCCGCCATGTGGGCGGCGATGGCCAGCGACATCATGATGTCGTTCTGCGGCGTCTTGAAGACCCAGCGCTTCTTGGCATCCATCGGCTCAACGATGCGGGCCGACGCGGCCATCGAGATCATCGGCACCTGGGCCTCGGAGACGGCGTCGATCATCGCCAGCGAGTTGGGGGTGGTGGTCGAGCCGAGAATGATGTCGACCTTGTCTTCGGTGATCAGGCGGCGGGTGTTGCCCACGGCCTTGGTGGTGTCCGACGCATCGTCGAGCACGATGTAGTTGACCTTCTGGCCACCGATGCTGGTGGGCATCAGCGCGATGGTGTTCTTCTCCGGGATGCCCAGCGACGCGGCAGGGCCGGTAGCCGACACGGTGACGCCGACGTTGATGTCAGCCAATGCGGAACCGGTCGCCAGCACGCTGGCGAGGGCCAAGAGGGTCTTCTTCAGAGCATTCACAGGACAGTCTCCTTTCGAGGGGTTTTCTTGCGGGACGGTGATGGTGGGGCGGCCGGCAGGCCAACGCTGCCGATGCCGCCGAAGAACAGCTCGGCCACCATGGGGGCCATCTGTTCATAGGTCAGGGGTCGGCCGGGCCGCAGCCAGGTGAACATCCAGTTGATCATTCCGAACAGCAGCATGGTCAGGGGCTTGTGCAGTTCGGCCCCACGCAACTCGGGGCGCACGGCGGCCACTGTATCGGCGAACTGGTTGACAACGCGTCGCTGGCTCGCCAGCACGGCCTCACGCGCGGGCTCGTCGAGAAACTTCACATCCTCGGTGAGCACCCGATGCTCATTTTGCGCGTTGGCGTACTCTCGCACGAAGCGCGCGATCAGCGCACGCAGCCGCGCCTCCGGCGCCAGCTTCTCGGCCAGGACCTCGGTGATGACCGCCTCCAGGCGCTTGACATGTGCTTCGGCCACCAAGGCCAGCAGGGCGTGCTTGTCTCGCACGTAGTGGTAGAGCGCAGCCTTGGAGAGTTCACACGCTGCGGCCACCTGGTTCATCGAGGTGGCGGTGTAGCCATGTCGCGCGAACAGTTCGGCCGCCCGCGCCAGGATCTGGTCGCGCTGATCGTCGTAACCGGCAGAGCGGGGGCG
>CAYJEC010000026.1:0-15056 GCA_964369025.1 uncultured Ideonella sp.
CCAGTGCTAGCTTTGCGTACCGTCACTTATTGCACTGAAAACGAGGAGACCCCTTGATCCACCGTTCCGGTGTGTGACCTTGCGGGAACGGCGCCATGGATCTGCGACCAACCGCCGTTTTTACCTGGAGCAAGGTGCGTTCTGGACGTTGCCGTTGGACCATGCCTGCGAGTTGTTGCACTTGGCTGCCGATGCCGGGCTGCTCACTTCCCGGACTGAGCGGTGGCCCGGAGAGCCACTTCAGATGATCGACTCGGTGACCATTGGCAAGACACAGCGCGATTTGCTGAGCGCGGAACTGCTGGTTGATGGCGGCTTGGATTCGATTTGGCGGGACGCGACTGACACACGCCTTCTTGTAGGCATTGAACCCGGTGGGAATTGGCGCAAGGCCATGATTTTCAGTTCGGAATTGAACTTGGCAACGTTTCGGTCGCTGACCCTGGACACGGGCTACCTGCACACCTATCGGTTCCCTCTGGCAGGCGGATGGCGAATCGATAGGTCGATGTTGGACGCAGACGCTGAGATCATGGAGTACTTTCTCTCGACCCTTGGGCTCACGCCATGAGCTTGTGGCGGTGCAAAGTTCGGAGCATGAATGTTGCAACCGAAGGAAGCCATTTACTCGGTCGGCGTCCCGTAATTTCGCAGGCCAAAGCCCGCACCGGGGGCCTTGGCATTCACTGCAGTGCACGGGAACAGCATGGCTGCTGACTACCGGAACCCCGCGTCAGTGCATGACCGCGTTCCGCTCGCATTGGGCGAAGCAGAGTTCGTCAGTGTCACCACTCAGTTGTTCGTCGGCCCGAACAGAGTTGTCCAGCGCGAGACGACCGTATTGCTGTCGCTTTCACGCGGATCTTTACTGGCTGGGGCAGGAAGTTGGGAGGACAGGATTACGCAAACTGGGGTCACCACCGGCCGTGTAGTGCTGGACTGCCAGGATAGTATGCAGGCGTGCGGGCCGCTCCTCGCTCCTGCGCAGTTGATTCTGTTGAACCTAACGGGCGAACTGTCTGCACCATTGGATCTGGTTCGACAGCTAACTTTGCGGATCCAACAGACAACTGCGGCTCCAGTTGTTGTTATAGGTGGTCCCTTGGGCCTCCGGATGCAGTTGAGCGGCGTTGCCGGTTTCGTAGACGTCGTCGGTGACATGCCAGAGCGCATGGCGGTTGACTTGCTTGCTGCGATCCACTCTGCAGTCAGCGCACCACATCGCATGAACTGCGTGGATATCGAAACGGTACTGTTGGCCCTCGGAAGCGCACCCAATCCAGCGGTGTTTGTGCAGGGTGTCTGGCGGCGGCGGCCAGTTGAACTGCTTGCGACAGCCCCGGAGAATCTTTCGGAGGCCTTGGCAAGGACGGATCGCGTCTTGCTGGTGCCTAGTGCCCACTTGCTGCGACCTTCAGAGGTGCGTCAGTTGGCGGAGGTCTTGCGCAACTTAGCGCGTCGACCTGATCTTGAAGTGATCTGCGCCATGCCTGTCGACCGTGCTTCAAGCAGTGGGCTAGCGCCCCAATTCGGGACACTGGGCGCCTTGATTCCGGCGCGTTAGGCCACAGATTGGCGGGCTCAGCGGTGCAGGCTAGCGAAATCAGAACCTTTCCAAAGTGGCCAAGGTGACTCGGGACTTCACAAGTTGGGCTCACTGGACACTTACGACCCAGTGTCCAAACTTATGCCGTGCTGACTGGTGAGCGTTCGCATTGCCGAGTTTGCAGGCAACGGCAGAGCGTCAAGCGGAGCAGTGGGCCGGGAGGCCGTGGATAGATGTTGAAAGATGCCCGGACCATTGTCCTTAGCGTTCATTGCAGGCGTCGCTAACGGTCATCGGCTCGAGCGGAAATTGCAGGCAATCTCTGCGCCATCCTGCGAAGTGAGCGCGTGAAGGCCCAGGAATCGAGCTTTCAGTTCAGTAGGGACGAATTGTGAGACATTCTCCTGTGCACCCTTGTAGACGCCAGCCCAACAGAGAACCGCATCAGGGGCCAAAGAGAAGACTCGAGCCTTTGCGGGTGGGCCAAAGTAGCGATCATTCGACACCTTAATCTGTTCGTGATTCTCCGCGATCCACCTGAGAGTGTTTAGGTCCTTTTCATAGGTGGGGCGACCTCGTGGCTGATACTTCAACTCTACGACTCCAATGATCTGCTCAGAGTGGCAAATGACGACATCGGGGTAGCGAGAGCCCTTGACGCCAGCTTGGGAGAGGCGCGGCTCAATGAAAATCCTGCGAGACAAGTTGTCGAACTGTTCTAGCAGTGCGGCACAGAAGTAGGCCTGCAATCCGCGCTCGGAGTTGATCAGGCACGAGGCGTAGCGGACGTTGATTGTCTGCTTCCAGGCCGCCACAACTTGACTACGAAGCAAGGACCGCCTTTGCATAGTGAACCTCAATCTCAATGTAGGAGCCGGTTAACTGAGCTGATCATCGCTCGTTGCAAACGAGCCGGCCAATGAAGACAGCGTCGCTACGCAACGCTGAATCTTGCGACGCCGCACAGGTAGCGAGAGGCAGACTCAGTCTATCGCTTGACGCAAATGACCTGCCCCCTTCAGCCGTACCAGTGATTCGGAAGGGATCCTGGGTTGTGACCGTGTCCCCGACTCAGTACCGTTCAGAACTAGAAACTTCCGGCTTCTGACCGTGTCCCCGACTCAGTACCGTTCAGAACTAGAAACTTCCGGCTTCACAGCGATCGCAGGGATCGGTTTGGACCGGTCTCTACGGGCGAACTCAGCGGGTGGTATCCAGCCCAGCGCTGAATGGGGTCGATTCTCGTTGTAGTCGCGGCGCCACGCCCCGATTTTGGCCTTTGCATCGTCCATCGACAAGAACCAGTGGGCGTTCAAACACTCCTGACGCAGGCGTCCGTTGAAGCTCTCCATACGGGCGTTGTCGGTCGGCTTGCCAGGCCGACTGAAGTCCAACTCGACGCTTCGCTCATAGGCCCAGCGGTCCATTGCCTTTGAGATGAACTCGCTGCCGTTGTCGGTCTTGATCGTCCTGGGCAGGCCGCGTTCCGCGCAGATCCTGTTCAGGCTGTTCACGACATCTTCACCTTTGAGGCTCTGCCCCACATCGATGGCAAGGCACTCGCGTGTGTAGCAATCGACAACGGTCAACATCCGCAGCTTGCGACCATCGAACAGCGCATCGGCGACGAAGTCCATGCTCCACAGCTCGTTGACGGCCGAGCACAACTGCTTGGGCTGACGCCACTTGGCTGCCTTGTTGCGCTTAGGGCGCTTCAGGCGTAACGACAGGCCTTCCTGCCTGTAGATCCGGTACACACGCTTGACGTTGTCGAGATGGCCTTCGCGCCGGAGCATGACGTGCACGCGGCGATAGCCGTAGTGCACGCGCGTGTCGGTGATCTCCTTGATTCGCAGTTTCAATGCAGTCTCGTCGCGCCGCTTCGACTTGTACTGATAGGTCGAACACGACATGCCGACAATGCGCAAGGCATTGCGCTGACTGCAGCCAAACCGGAGCATCAACTCGGGCACCAACTCGCGCCGTTGCGAAGGCCTCAAACTTTTTTTTGGACGACCGCCTGCAACATCGCCTTGTCCAGGCTCAGGTCGGCCACGATCTGCTTGAGCTTGCGGTTCTCTTCCTCCAACTGGCGCAGTCGACGAAGCTCAGAGGGACCGACACCGGCGTACTTCTTGCGCCAGACGTAGAACGTGGCATCACTGATGCCCATCTTGCGACAGACCTCTTCAATGCTGATCCCCAGCTCCGCCTGCTTCAACGCAAAGGCGATCTGGTCTTCGGTGAACTTGCTCTTCCTCACGACATGCTCCTGGCCCACATCGGGCCTCCATCATGCCGGTCGTTCTGTTACCGAACGGTTCGAAATCTTGGGACACGGTCAGTTGTGACCGTGTCCACTGCCGCACAGGCAGCTCCGATAGCCGGGTTCGACGTTTCTGGGGCACGACTTCGATGTACCGGCCGCTACATGGCGGCTACATGACACCCAAAAACGACAAAGCCCAGCGGTGAGGCTGGGCTAAGACGTTGATTTGATTGGTGCCGGAGAGAGGAGTCGAACCCCCGACCTTCTCATTACGAATGAGCTGCTCTACCAACTGAGCTACACCGGCGAAGCCCGAAATTCTAGCAGAGGCTTCCGGCAGGCCGGCTCTGCGCAATTGGCGGGCGGCGAGGCCTCTTTTCGGTGGGCCGGGCGGCGGCGGCGATGGAAACATCACCGGGTGCGCCTTTCTCCCATCCGCCTCCTCGCCGGCTGAGCCATGCGTGTCGTCGTCACCGGCGCGGCCGGCTTCATCGGCAGCAACCTCGTGCATGCTCTCAACGGGCGCGGTGTGGACGACATCATCGCTGTCGACGACCTGACCGATGGGCAACGGTTCCAGAACCTGGTCGGCACACAGATCGCCGACTACGTGGACATGGACGCCTTCTATGGCCGTTTCGAGCGCGGCGAGTTCGGCCAGGTCGACGCAGTGCTCCACCAGGGAGCGTGCTCCGACACCATGGTGCACGACGGCAAGCTGATGATGGCGCGCAACTTCGAGTGTTCGCGCCGGCTGCTTGGCGCCTGCCTCAACCAAGGCACGCGGCTGATCTACGCCTCGTCGGCGGCGGTGTACGGCGGTGCCACGGCCTTTTCCGAAACCCCGGCCAACGAGCGCCCTCTGAATGTCTACGGCTGGTCCAAGCTGGTCTTCGACCAGGCTGTTCGGCGTGCCCTGGCCGCCGGCGCGCGCAGCCAGGTGGCCGGGTTGCGGTACTTCAATGTCTATGGCCCCCGCGAACAGCACAAGGGGCGCATGGCCTCGGTGGCTTTCCACCACTTCAACCAGTTTCGGCAACAGGGCCATGTCTGCCTGTTCGGCGAGTACAACGGGTATGGTCCGGGGGCCCACGAACGTGATTTCGTCTGGGTCGGTGATGTGGTGGACGTGAACCTCTGGTTGCTGGAGCACGGCGGCGCCAGCGGCATCTTCAATGTCGGTTCTGGCCGTGCCGAGCCTTTCAACGCGGTGGCGGCGACCATGCTCAACGCCTGTCGCAGTGCGCAAGGCGCAGCGCCGTTGGGGTTGAGCGCGCTGGTTGCCGCCGGGCAACTGCGCTACACAGCCTTTCCCGAGGCGCTGCGGGGGCACTACCAGTGCCACACCCAGGCTGACCTGCGTGCGCTGCGCCGGGCGGGTTACACCCGCACGATGAGCAACGTGTCGACCGGGGTCGGCCTGTATGCCCGCTGGCTGCAGCACCCGCAGGATGGGCTCCCCGACAGGGCAGAGCTGCCCGGCGAGGCCGTTCGAGCGCCGCCCGGTGCACCGCAGCGTAAGCTGGCCGTCCCGTAGGCGACCAACGCCTGGACACCAGGAGCACCCACATGAGCCATGACTTCGATCTCATCACCATCGGCGCAGGCTCGGGCGGCGTCGCGGCCTCGCGCCGCGCCGCACTGCATGGCGCCAAGGTGGCCGTGGTGGAAGGCAGCCGGGTGGGCGGTACCTGCGTCATCCGAGGCTGCGTACCCAAGAAGCTGCTGATGTACGCAGCTCAGTTCGGCGAGGGCTTTGCCCAGTCGCGGGGCTACGGCTGGGTGGGAGAAGCGCCGGCTTTCGAGATGTCGCGTTGGGCGTCAGCCAAAGCGGACGAGACGGCGCGGCTGGAAGGCGTCTACCGCAAGATGCTGGCCGGCGGTGGTGTCGAGCTGATCGAGGGCTGGGCGCAACTCGACGGGCCGCACCGCGTGAAGGTGGGCGGCCGCGTGCTGACGGCCAGGCACGTGCTCATCGCCACGGGCTCGTCGCCGGTGCGAGACCACATTCCAGGCATCGAGGCCTGCGCCACCAGTGACGACCTGCTCGACCTGAGCACGCTGCCCGAGTCGGTGGCCGTGATCGGCGGTGGCTACATCGCGGTGGAATTCGCCAGCATCCTGGCCCGCCTGGGCGTGAAGGTGTCGATGTACTACCGCGCCAGCCTGCCACTGCGCGGCTTCGACGAGATGCTGAGAGCGGCCGCTGCGGGGCATCTGCAGGCGGCCGGCATTGAACTGCACCCCGGCGTGGTGCCGCAGCGAGTGCAGCGCACGGCCGATGGCTTTCTGCTGGTGCTGGGCGAGGACCGTGTGCGAGGCTTTCCGTGGGTGCTCAATGCCACTGGCCGGCGCCCGAACACCGCGGGGCTGGAGCTCGAGGCCGCGGGTGTCGCGGTCGCACCGAACGGCTCGGTGGTGGCGGACGAGACGATGCAGACCACCGCGGCCGGCGTCTACGCCATTGGCGACGTCACCAACAGCAAGAACCTGACGCCGGTGGCCATCGCCGAGGGCCGGGCCGTGGCTGACGCCTTGTTCGGCGGCACGCCCCGGCGTGTGGACCTGAGCCGTGTCGCCAGCGCCGTCTTCATGCTGCCGCCGATCGCCAGCGTGGGCCCCAGCGAGGCTGAGGCACAGGCGTCCGGCCACCGCGTGAAGGTCTTCGAGACCGAGTTCCGGCCGATGAAGCAGGCCTTCATCGGTGGCACCGAGCGCACCCACATGAAACTGCTGGTCGACGAGGCCAGCGACCGGGTGCTGGCGGTTCACATGATCGGCGCCGACGCGCCTGAGATCGTGCAGAGCCTGGCGGTGGCGCTCACCGCCGGTGCCACCAAGGCGGATTTCGACCGCACCATGGCCATGCACCCCACGGCGGCCGAGGAGTTCGTGCTGATGCGCGAGCCGTCGCGCACCGTGTGGGCCGGTCAGCCCTGACGGCGGATGCGCTGCACCAGTTCGGTGGTCGAGTAGCCGCTCACGAAGGGCAGGGCCAGGCTGCGTCCACCCCAACTCTGCACCAGCGGGGTCTCGGCGAGTTGGGCCATGTCGTAGTCGCCGCCCTTCACGTAGAGCGAGGGCTGCAGCTTGGCCAGCACGGCCAACGGCGTGTCTTCGTCGAACAGGACGACAGCATCCACGCACTCCAGCCCGGCCAGCAGGTAGGCGCGGTCGGCCTCGGTGTTCAGCGGCCGGTCCGGGCCCTTGCCCAGCCGGCGGGCCGAGGCGTCGGAGTTCACCGCGACGATCAATCTGTCGCCCAGCGCGCGTGCGGCGGCCAAGTAGGCCAGGTGGCCGCGGTGGAGCACGTCGAAAACGCCATTGGTGAAGACCGTGCCGGGCCGCCCACCGAGTTGGGCTGCCGCCTCGCTGTGGCTCAGCAGCTTGCGGGCGGGGTCGAAGCGGTCGAACGCGGCGGGCGGGGTCATGCCCCGGATTGTGCCGCCGGAGTGCGCACGGACGGGTCGATGCGTGCCAGATTGCGCCACGCGTCGGGATAGCGCGGATCCACATCGATGGCGCGCCGGTAGGCCTCGGCCGCCAGGCCGATACGGCCCGCGCGCTTTTGCAGCGCGCCGAGCAGGGCCCAGGCATCGGGGCGCGTGGGGGCCCGTTGCAGCGCGAACAGCACGTCGGCCTCGGCCCGGGCCGGGTCGAACGGGTCGGTCTGGTAGGCGGCGAAGGCGCGCACCAGCGCAGCCTGGGCATCGCTCGGCCGGTCGTCCGCCGTGCGCGGCAGGTGATCGCGCACCCACTGGCCCAGCGCCGTGGCCACACCGTCGCGCACCGTGGCCCAGTCGCCGGGCTCGGTTTGGCGGAACAGGCGCGCGCTCGGGTACCAGGCGCTGCGCGTCTCATCCAGCCCCCAACGCCAGTCGTGCTGGAAGGGCAGGGTCACGAACACCGGTTTGCCAAGCGCCCCGGCCAGGTGGGCGACCGAGGTGTCCGAGGTGACGACCAGATCCAGTTCCGCAATGACCGCAGCGGTGTCGTCGAAGGTCTGGATCTCCGCGTCCAGGTCGACGAAGTGCGGCGGCAGACCGTGCGCTGCGAGGTCGCGCCGGCCGTCGCCCTTTTGCAGTGCGAACCAGCGCAGGCCCGGCAAGCGCAACCACGGCGCCAAGGGCGCGAAGCGCGGCGAGCGTTGGGCATCGTTCTTGACGTTCGGGTTGCCGGCCCAGACCCAGCCGACAGCCAGTTCGCACTCGCGCTGCCAGCCATGCGCGGCCAGGCGCGTGCGCCAGTGGCTGCAACGGGACGCATCCGCATGTACATAGGGCACCAGCGTGGGCAAGGCGTCGTCCGCGATGCCCAGCACATGCGGCAGGCTCATCAAAGCCACGTGGCAATCGAAGGCCGGGGGCGTCAGCCCGCGCTGGCTCACCGCGTCCACGCCGGGCAGGCGCGCAGCCAGGCCCATCATCTCGCCCAGCACCTCCAAGACTACCCGGCCGCCGCGCCGCTTCAACTCGGGCACGAAGCGCAGGAACTGCATCGCGTCGCCAAAGCCCTGCTCGGCCCAGACCAACACGGTGCGGCCCTCTAGCGGTTCGCCGCGCCACGGCGGCGGCGCGCAGTCGCGTGGCGGTGGCTGGCGGCGGGTGAAGCGCCATTCATAGTCCGCGAAACCGTCGTGGAAACCGCCGTGCAGCAGGCGCGCCAAGGCGCGGTTCCAGTGGCCGTCCACATGCTGCGGGTCGCGCTGCACGGTGGCCTCGAAGGCGGCGAGCGCACCGCCCCAGTCACCGAAGTGTTCCAGCGCCACGCCCAGGTTGTGCACCGCCTCGGCTGCCCCGGGGTTCAGGCGCACGGCTTCGCGGTAGGCAGCGAGTGCGCCCGCGCGATCGTTTCGGTCGCGCAGCAGGTTGCCCAGGTTGTTCCAGGCGTCGGGGTAGGCAGGTTGCAACTGCAGGGCCTGGCGGTAGGCGGTCTCGGCTTCTGCCGGCCGGCCGGCCCGCTTGTGCAGGATGCCCAGCAGCGTCCAGCCATCGGCCCGTTGGGGGTCGCCGCGCAGCGCGGCCTCTGCATGCGGCAGGGCCTCGGCGTCGGCACCCGCCTGGTAGAGCAGGAACGCTCGCTCGATGGGGGTCGGGGGCCATGGCGCGGCCAGGGCCTGCAGCGCGATGGGGGTCAGACCGGCGCGCTGGCGCCAGGCCATGCGGTCGAACAGATCCTCCAGCGCGCGCGTCCACGACACGCTGTCGAACAAGGGCATGGCGAGGCGCCGCTCGACAAGGCTGGCCTTCAACGCGGCCAGGCGCGGCCGGTCACGTGCCAGCGCGACGGCCAACCCGACATAGGCGTCACCGGTCTCCACGGCCAACTCGGGCAGGCCGGCGGCGTGCAGCAGGCTGGTGGCCACGCGAGAGGCGAAGGTGTCGCCCGTGCGGGTGATCACCGGCACGCCCACCCACAGCGCGTCGCTGCAGGTGGTATGGGCGTTGTAGGGCTCGGTGTCGAGCACCAGGTCCGCACACTGCAACCGGGCCAGGTGATCGGCCAGCGGCAACTCGGGCGCGACGACGAGGCGCATCGGGTCCAGGCTGCGCGCCTGCATGGCAGCGCGCAGGTTGGCCTCGGCGAGCTCGTTCGTGCTGAGCAGCCACAACACCGCGTCGGGTACCTGGGCCAGCACCTGGCACCAGCGGCCAAAGACCGCCTCGGTGATCTTGTAGGGGTAGTTGAAGCAGGCCAGCACGACGGCGCCGTCAGGCAGGCCCAGCGTCGCACGGCTGGGCGCGGGGCCGATGGCGCGCTGGCGGTCGTTGGGCTGATAGCAGTGGGGAAGCTGGGCGATGCGTTCGTCGTAGTCCGCGGCGTGGTCCAGCGGCATGACGATGGGGTCGCCGATGATGTAGTCGACATACGCCGCACCCAGCGTGCCCGGGTAGCCGAGGAAGTTCAGCTGCAAGGGCGCCGGTCGCAACGCAAGCACTGCGCTGCGGGTGTCGCGGGTGTAGCCCTTGAGGTCCACCAGGATGTCGATGCCGTCGGCGCGGATGCGGCGGGCCAGGGCCTCGTGGCTGAAATGGCTGCACTCGACGAAATGGTCCACCGCGCGGATGAGGCGCCCGCGTGTTTCGCTGCCGTCGTCCGGCCCGCTGCTGTAGGCGAAGACCTCGACGCGGCGGCGGTCATGTCGCTCCAGCACCTCGGCCATCAGGTAGGCGGTGGCGTGGGCATGCAGGTCGGAGGAGAGGTAACCGATGCGAAGGCGGTCGTTGGCCGCCGCCGGGCGCGGGTCGTATTGGATGTCGCGACCACGGGCGATCTGTGGCGCGAGTTGCCTGGCCACCCACTGCCGTGCGCAGCGGCGTTGCTGGGCCCGCGTGGAGGGCAGGGCCAGGTAGGCGAAGGGGAACACCGGCTGGGGCGGGCCGGCCAGCGGGTCGTCGCCGCCGGCGTCCACGCTGGACAGCACCGCGCCGGTGGCTTTCCGCGTGCCGGCGAAATCGCAGGCTGCCTGCAGTGCGCGCAGCAAGGCGGTCTGCGCCAGCATGTAGCCCGGATCGATCGCCAGCGCAGTGCGGTGGTGGGTGATGGCCTCGGCCAGCCGCCCCTGGTCGTGGCACAGGTTGGCCAGGTTGTACTCGGTCGGGGCGCTGTGCGGCTCGTGCGCCAGCGAGCGCGTGAACAGGGCCTCGGCCTCGGCAACCGCGCCGCGCCGTTGGGCTGCGGTGGCCAGCAGGTTCAGCAGGCCGGCGGGCGCTGCAGTGTGGGTCAGTCCGTCGCGCCAGGCCGCTTCCGCGGCGGCGGGCTGGCCTTGTGCGAGCAGCACCTGGCCCAGGGCCGACCAGGCGTTGTGCTGGTCTGGTGCCAGCGCAAGCGACTCGCGGTAGCTGGCAACGGCCGCGTCGAGCGCACCCGCCGCCTGGTGCGTGTTGCCGCGGTTGGCCAGCACCACGGCGCTGAACGTGGGGTCAGAGACCAGCGCCAAGGCCTGGTCGAATGCAGCCAGCGATTCAGCGAAGCGCTGCTGCCGCTTGAGCGCCAGCGCCAGCAGGTGCCAGGCATCCAGCGACGCGTCATCGCGCACCAACACGGCTCGGCACAGCGACTCGGCCAGGGCGTCCTGCCCGGTGTTCAAGGCAGCCAACGCCTGTGTGGGCGTCGGCTGGGCGGCGTTGTCGACGATCTCTGCGGTATCGGCAGGCGACCATGCTGCCAGGCGTTCGCGAAGCGCCGCGATCACACCCGCCCAGTCCTGCGGCGCGCGCTGCCGCAACAGGCGCAGGCTGGGGTACCAGGCGCTGGCCTCGCCTTCGCGCAGCCAGCGCCAATCCGGCCCGTGGGCCAGCAGGGCCCAGCAGGGCCGGTTCAGCGCGCCGGCCAGGTGCACCACCGAGGTGTCCACCGACACCAGCAAGTCCACAGCCTGGAGCGCGGCAGCGGTGTCGGTGAAATCGTGAAGTTCGGCGTCCAGATCCAGCACACGGCCGGCCCAGGGCGAGGTGCGCAGTTCCTCGGCCGGCTCGCCCTTTTGCAGGCTCACGAAACGCAGCCCGGGCAGATCGATCAGCGGTGCGAAATCGGACCACCGAGCCGAGCGGTTGCGGTTGTTCGCATGGTCGGGGTTGCCGGCCCAGACCAGGGCCACCGTGGCACGAATGCCGGGTGGCCTGGCAAGGCGGGTTCGCCACACGGCCGCCTTGTCGGCCTGCGCATGGAGATAGGGCACGTCGGCGGGGATGCGGCCCGCATCGGTGCCCAGGCGGTGCGGCAGGCTCAACAAGAACGCCCAGAAGTCGTAGCGGTGTGCGTGCATCTGCCCGGGCGCGATCACCCGCGTGGGCCCGGCCAGGCCCTGCAACAGCGCCACCAGCGGCCCGTCGACGATCAGCGTGACCTCCGCGGCGCCCGCGTCGCGCAGCGCTTGGGCGTAGCGGCAGAACTGCAACTGGTCGCCCAGGCCCTGCTCCCGCACCAGGGCGATGTGCTTGCCCGCCAGCGGCTCGCCGTGCCACATGGGGCAGGGAAGATCGGGCGGCTTGGGCGCACTCTTGTTCTGCGAGCGCGGGTGGTAGCGCACCTCGTAGCCGGCAAAGCCACGTGCCAGGTGGCCGAACATCAGGTCGGCCAGGGCGATGTTGTAGAGGGTGTCGGCATTGCCGGGCGAAAGTGCCAGCGCGCGCTGGTAGCAGCGCATCGCCTCGGCCTCGTGGCCCTGCTCCTTCGCGAGCTGGCCCAGGCTGCTCCAGCTGCGGTGGAAGCCGGGATCGATGGCGAGCACGCGGTGGTAGAGCGCAGCAGCCTCGTCGGGCCGGCCAGCCTCCTTCAGCCAGGTGCCCAGGTTGTTGAGCGCATTCACATGATCGGGATGCGCGGCCAGCACGGCCCGGTAGCAGGTACCGGCCTCGTCGGCACGCCCCATCTCCTGCGCCAGTGTGCCCAGGTTGTTCAAGGTCTCCGGATGCCCGGGCCGAACGGCCAGGGCCCGGCGGTAAGCGGCCTCTGCATCGGCGTGCCGGCTTCGTGCCTGCAGCACCAGGCCCAGGTTGTTCCAGGCGTCGGGGTTGCCGGGTGCCAGTGCCAGCGCCCGCCGCAGGGCGGCCTCGGCCTCGGGCCAGCGCGCCAGGGCACGAAGCACCTCGCCGCGGTTGACCTGCAGGTCGGCCGTGTCCGCGTGCTGCGCAGCGGCCTGGTCCAGGCTGGCCAGCGCCTCCTCGTGCCGGCCCAGCAGGTGCAGGGCCACGCCCATCAACTGCAAGGCCTCGGGCTGGCCGGGCCAGCGCGCCAGCACCTTCCCGCACACCTCGGCCATGGCCTGCGGCTGGCCGGCACGGAACCGCGCGACGGCCTCGCGCAGCAGGCCCCGCAAGGCCTCGGCAGGCGATGCCGCGGCAGGCACGGCGGTGGGCGAGGCAGACTGCTCCATGGTCTGCCCAGGGTAGGCGGGCGGGGCCGGCGCCGAGGGCTGGAAACGAAGGGGCCGGAGGGGGCTTTTCCGGCGGTCGCTCGGCTGGAACGGCTGGCCTGCGCGTCAGTTCACCCAGACCTTCACATCAGGCCAGCCCATCAACCTGAACAGGTAGTAGTTGACAGCGGCCTCGGCCGGGTCGTCGGCAAAGAGGATGACCTCGGCATGGCGCGGAATGCCCGCCTGGCTGATGATTTCCCCATTTCGTCTGCACGCCTTCAACTGCATCGGCACCGGGGTGAGCCTGGATAATCCGGCCTCGCCCCAACGCTGGAGAACGCGCGTGAAGACTTACGACATCGAAGTGCAGCGCCTGAAATCGATCAGGCACGACAGGGGGCTGATCGAGCTCGGCATCGATGCGCTGGTGCTGCCCCGCCCGGTGCGCGAGGAGCAGGCCGCCAGCAGTTGCCTGCGCCTTCCTGTCGACCACGCCCGCTCATTGCTGATCCTGCTGAAGCAGCAGATCGCCGAGCTCGACAAGCTGCAGCCGCGCAGCCGGCGTTCAGGGCGGGCATGAACCCGGATTGGGCGACCCCGTTCGAGCGGGGGAACGGGAATCAGACCACCACCTGGCGGGACTGCATCGCCTTTCATCAGCGGCTGGCACAGGCCTTCGCGCCGTGGCTGAGGTTCGAGGAGGCGGGCCGCTCCGATGGTGGCTGGCCCATCCATGTGGGCGTGTTCTCGGCCGACGGGGTCTTCGACCCGCAGGAGGCGAAGGCTGCCGGCCGGCCGGTGTTCTTCAACAACAACGGCATCCACCCTGGCGAGCCCGAAGGCATCGACGCTTGCATGGCCCTGCTGCGTGATCTGTGCCTCGACCCGGCGCGGCGTGCTGCGCTCGGGCGTGCGGTGCTGGTGTACATCCCCGTCTACAACGTCGATGGGGCGTTGAACCGGCAGGACACCAGCCGCGTCAACCAGAACGGGCCCGAGGCCTTCGGTTTTCGTGGCAACGCACGCCACCTCGACCTGAACCGCGATTTCATCAAGGCGGACAGCCTGAACGCCCGCACCTTTGCGCAGGTGTTCACGCGCTGGGATCCGGATGTGATGGTCGACACCCACACCTCGAACGGCGCCGACTACCAGCACGTGGTGACGCTCATTGCCACCCAGCCCGACAAACTTGGCGGACGCACCGGGGAGCACCTCCGCCAGACGATGCTGCCGGCGCTGTATGCCGACATGGCGGCACGGGGCCTGCCGATGTGCCCCTATGTGAACCCGTTGAAGGAGATTCCCGACGACGGGATTGCCGATTTTCTGGATTCGCCCCGCTTCTCCACCGGCTACGCGGCGCTGCACCACACGATCGGCTTCATGCCCGAGACGCACATGCTGAAGGCGTTCGACGCGCGTTACCGAGGCACGCTCGCGTTCGTCGAATGCGCACTGGCCTACACCGTCGCGCACGGCGACGCCATCCGCGCGGCGCGCGCGGCAGACCGCGCCACCGTCTCGGGCGGCGCACTGGTCGCGTTGGACTGGGCGCTGGACACGCAGCACAGCCGGCCCTTCCGGTTCAGCGGGTTCCAGGCGGTTCATGAGCCGAGCCGGCTCGGCAGGTACCAGCGCCTGCGCTACGACCGCGCGGCGCCGTGGGAGAAGGACATCCCCTACTTTGGCCGCTACGAGGCCACCGCCACCGCCGTGCCGCCGCGGGCCTACCTGGTGCCACAGGCGTGGCACGACGTCGTCCTGCGCTTGCAGGCGCATCGTGTTCCGCTGCAGCGAGCCACACGCGCGTCTCGCATGCCCGCCGAGGCCTACCGCATCGCCCACCATGTGAAGCGGCG
Source organism: uncultured Ideonella sp. (assembly GCA_964369025.1). Classification (GTDB taxonomy): domain Bacteria; phylum Pseudomonadota; class Gammaproteobacteria; order Burkholderiales; family Burkholderiaceae_C; genus Ideonella. Next base: position 14,538 of record CAYJEC010000026.1, read on the forward strand.
CGTGCCCTTCGAAGGCCGGCACCTGCATGACGAGGTGAAGGTCCGTGCCGAGCCGATGGTGGCCGAGGTGGCCGAGGGCGACTGGCTGGTGCCACTCGGCGGGCCGCACGACCGCTTCGTGGTGGAGGTGCTGGAGCCGCTGGGCATCGACAGCTTCTTCCGCTGGGCGTTCTTCGACAGTGTGCTGGACAGGAAGGAGGGCTTCAGCGACTACGTGTTCGAAGACGAGGCCGAACGCCTGCTGGCCACCGAACCCGGGCTGGCCCTGCACTTCGAGTCCTGGAAGAAAGATCACCCCGAGCTGCTGGGCGATCCCCCATCCGTTCTGGGCTTCATCTTCGGCGCTTCACAGCGATATGCCGAACCCGGGTGGCGGCTGTATCCCGTCTTGCGGCTGCTCGAACTCCCCGATGAATCTCATTGAAGCGGAGAAGTTGAACGTCTCCTGGGCGGGCGGCACGCTGTTGAACGGCCTGTCGTTTTCAATCCGCCCGGGCTTGACGTTCGTGCGCGGCGGCG
>CAYJEC010000027.1:0-15037 GCA_964369025.1 uncultured Ideonella sp.
CGGCTGCCGGCCCGGGTGTTGATGCCGGTGGCCATGGCCACGGCGTGTGGGTCGTCATCGATCTTCACGTAGTGCTCGTGGCCGATGTACAGGCCCTCGAGGTTCTCGCGCACCACGACGAGATCGATCTTGTCGTAACGGCCGCCCGGGATCACGGTGAGGGCCGGCCGCAAGTTCGCGTAGAGCTGGAACTCCTCGCGCAGCCGCACATTGGAGCTGCGGTAGCCGCCGCCCGAGGGCGTCTCCAGCGGGCCCTTGAGCGCCAGGCGGGTGCGCCGGATGCTGTCCAGCGTGGCCTTGGGCAATGGGTCGCCGGCCACGGTGACGCCTTCCAGGCCGGCGATCTGCCGGTCCCACACGAACGGAGCGCCTAGCGCGTCCAGGGCCGCCAGCGTGGATTCGACGATTTCGGGGCCGATGCCGTCACCGGCGATCAGGGTGGCAGGGATGGGGGTGGCCATGGTGTTGAGCGAAGAAAGATGACGTCGGGCCGGAGCATACGCCGTGCCCGGATCACCGCCGGCCCGGGGCCGGCCGCATACGGTATGGTAGGTCCCCATGCACCCGGACTACGAGATCAGCGCGGACCCGGCGAGGCTCGACCTCGGGGCCATCCATGCGTTCCTCAGCCGCAGCTACTGGTCGCCCGGCATTCCTCGGGAAATCGTCGAACGCGCGGCGGCACACTCGCTGTGCTTCGGGCTCTACCACCGAGACGCGCAAGTGGGCTTTGCCCGCGTGGTGACCGACCGCGCCACATTCGGCTATCTTGCGGATGTCTATGTCTTGGAGGCGCACCGCGGCCAGGGGCTGGCAAAGGATCTGGTTCGCACCGTCTTGGCACACCCCGAGTTGCAGGGCCTGCGTCGCTTCCTGCTGGCCACCCGAGATGCCCATGGCCTGTACCGGCCCTTCGGCTTCCAGCCGCCGGCCAGGCCGGAGAGCCTGTTGGAGATCCGACTCGATGCCCTCTATGGGCTTGCAAGCGGCCCGGCAGCCCCCAGATAAGTTGCGAGGAGTCCGCTTCCGGCTCCCTGAAAGGCGTTTGTGACCCGCTGGTTCGTGAGTGTTTTGATGGTCGTGCTCAGCCTGGTCTTCGTGGCCGGTGAAGCCGATGCCCGCCGCCTGGGTGGCGGTGCCACCTCGGGCATGAAGCGGCAGACCCCGCCGCCGCAGCCGGCTCAGCCGGTGCCTGCCAAACCCGCCGCCACGCCCGGTGCCGCTGCCGCGCCAGCGGCCGCCGTGCCACCCAAGCGCAACTGGCTCGGCCCGATCGCCGGCATCGCGGCCGGCCTGGGCTTGGCCGCCCTGTTCAGCCACCTGGGCATGGGCGAAGGCTTTGCCAACGTGATGACGATGTTGCTGCTTGCGGGCGTTGCCTTCTTTGCGTTGCGTTGGGCGATGCGCCGTTTTGGCCGCCCTGCCGAGCGCGCTCCGCAGGGGCTTCAGTTCGCCGGGGCCGGCGGTGCGCCGGTGTCTGCGGCACCGCCGTTCGGCACCAGGCCTTTGGCACCCGCGGCGGGGATCAGCCAACCCAACAGCCTGCCCTCCGGCCTGCCCAGTGGCTTCGACACCCCGGCATTCGAGCGCATCGCCAAGCTGATCTTCATCCGCATGCAGGCTGCCAACGATGCCGGCAACCTGGAGGATCTGCGCCAGTTCGCCACGCCGGAGATGTTCGCCACCTTCCGGCTGGACCTGCAAGACCGCCAGGGCTCAGCCCAGCAAACCGATGTGATGCAGCTTGACGCCCAGGTGCTCGACTTCTCGAACGAGGCCGATCAGCAGATCGTCAGCGTGCGGTTTCACGGCCTGATCCGCGAGACGCCGGAGTCCCCGGCCATGCCCTTCGACGAGATCTGGCACCTGGTCAAGCCCGCAGACGGCAGCCGCGAATGGGCCATTGCCGGGATCGCGCAGAACCCGGTGGCCTGACGCGGCCAGCGCCGGGTGTCCCAATCAACTCTCGAGCAGCCGCAGCTTCACACTGCGGCCCTTGACCTTGCCCGCTGAGAGCTTGCGCAGCACCTGGGCGGCGATGGAGCGCTCCACCGCCACGTAGGTGGAGAATTCATTGACATTGATCTTGCCGATCTGCGTGCCGGCAAAGCCCAGATCCTTGGTCAGCGCGCCCAGCACGTCGCCCGGGCGGATCTTTTCCTTGCGCCCGCCAACGATCTGCAGCGTCTGCATCGGCGGCTGAAGCGGGTCGGCGCTGGCTGGTGCCAGATCCTTCAGCGGTTTCCATTCCGACGTGAAGCCGCTCGCCTGCTCGATGCGGCCGACCGCACCCATTTCGTCCATGCTGGCCAGCGTGAAGGCCCAGCCTTCGGCGTCGACCCGTCCGGTGCGCCCAATGCGGTGGGTGTGGGTGGCCGGGTCGGGTGTCACGTCGACATTGATCACGGCCTCGAGTTGGGCGATATCCAGCCCGCGCGCGGCGATGTCGGTGGCCACCAGCACGCTGAGGCTGCGGTTGGCGAAACGCACCAGCACCTGGTCACGGTCACGCTGGTCCAGGTCACCGTGCAGGTCCAACGCCGAGAAGCCCTGGGCACGAAGCACCTGCACCAGGTCGCGGCACTGCGCCTTGGTGTTGCAGAAGGCCAGGGTGCTGACCGGGCGGTAGTGGTTCAGCAACTGCGACACGGCGTGCAGGCGCTCGCTTTCGGCCACCTCGAAGAAGAGCTGACGGATCTTGGTGGCAGCGTGCGGCGCGAGCAGCTTCACCTCCTTGGGCTGGCGCATGAAGGCGGCGCTGATCTTGGCGATTCCCTCGGGGTAAGTGGCCGAGAACAGCAGCGTCTGGCGCTGCGCGGGGCATTGCCTGGCGACAGTGGCGATGTCGTCGAAGAAGCCCATGTCCAGCATGCGGTCGGCCTCGTCGAGCACCAGGGTGTTGAGCGCCTCCAGGTTCAGGCTGCCGCGCTCCAGGTGGTCCATGATGCGACCCGGCGTGCCCACCACGATGTGCGCGCCATGCTCCAGGCTGGCCAGTTGCGGCCGCATGGTGGCGCCTCCGCACAGCGTGAGCACCTTGATGTGATCCTCGGCGCGTGCCAGGCGGCGCACCTCTTGCGTGACCTGGTCGGCCAGTTCGCGCGTGGGACACAGCACCAGCGACTGCACCGCGAAACGCCGCGGGTTCAGGTTGGCCAGCAGCGCCAGCGCGAACGCGGCGGTCTTGCCGCTGCCCGTCTTGGCTTGGGCGATCAGGTCGTGCCCGGCCAGGGCCAGCGGGAGGCTGGCGGCCTGGATGGGCGTCATGGCGTCGTAGCCGAGGCGCTGGAGGTTCTCCAGCGTGGCGGGTGGCAGCGGAAGGGTGGCGAAAGACTGGCTGGCGGGGGATTCGGTCATGCGCGATTATCGGGATCCCGGCCACGGGTGCCTCATCTCAGGCGGCAGGCTTGTCGCCTTTGGTGGTCTTGGCCGCCTTGGCCGCCTTGGCCGCCTTGGGTGTCGGCTTGGCCGCTGCGGCCGGCTTCCCGGGCTTCGCCGCCGTGCGCGGACCGGTGGGGATCTGGGCGCCGTATTTGGCGAGGGTCTTGCGGTCGCTCGACATGTCGTGTCCTGGTTCGTAGGAGTCAGCGCCCCAGCTTACGCCCTTCCGGGACACTCTAGGTCGGCCTCACCTTCGAGTCAGCACCGCGCGCGTTGAAGCAGTGCCCGCTGCATCGCCCCAGGAGGCGCGCCGCAACACCTGCCGGGGACGGGGTGCTGACGCGCTACGGAGCGTCAGTCGTGCGGATCTCGCGCACCTCGACATCGACCACCTCGCCTGTGGTCCGGCGAGGGCTGGGCTGGGCCGCTTGCGCCCACCCCCAGGAAGCGCGCGCTGAACTGCTCCGCCCCCTGAAGGCGCGGCGGAGCAGCAGTGCCGCCAGCAACAGCAGGCCCAGCAGCACAGCGCCGGCGAGCAAGGCCAGGCCAAGCAGCACCCGCCCGAAGCGCGCCAGCGCCATCAAGGGGGCTGAAAACACGGGCGCGTTCAGCGAGGGACGGGTCTGGTACATGGCAGTCATGGCCTCGTGGTGGTGGCGCAGCAGGTGGCTCAGTCGTCCTGGCCGCCAAAGATGCCCAGCAGCATCAGCAGCGACTGGAACACGTTGTACAGGCTCAGGTAGACGCCCAGCGTGGCGCTGATGTAGTTGGTCTCCAGGCCGTCCTGAACGCGCTTCAGGTCGTGCAGGATGAAAGCCGAGAAGATGCCGATCGCGATCACCGACAGCGTGATCATCAGTGCGCTGGACTGGATGAAGATGTTCGCGATGCCGGCCACCAGCAGCATGATCATGCCGATGAAGAGCCACTTGCCCATGGAGGTCAGGTCGCGCTTGATGATGGTCGACAGCGTGGCCATGCCGAGGAAGATGGCCCCGGTGCCCGCGAAGGCGGTCATGATCAGGCTGGCGCCATTGCTCAGCCCGAGCACGGTGCCGACCAGGCGCGACAGCATGATGCCCATGAAGAACGTGAAGCCCAGCAGCACCGGCACGCCGGCCGCCGAGTTCTTGGTCTTCTCGATGGCGAACATGAAGCCGAACGCGCCGACCAGGAACACGATCAGGCTCATGCCCGGCCCCATGGCACGTGCCAGCCCGGTGGACACGCCCAGCCAGGCACCCAGCACGGTGGGAACCATGGACAAGGCCAGCAGCCAATAGGTGTTGCGCAGCACGCGATTGGTCTGCACGGCGGACGACGACGAACCGCTGCCCTGGTAGGCGTCGGTGCGGACAGGTTGGAGGTTCATGGCAGATCCTTGGTGGATGGGGAGAGCTTCAATCTAAGGCCAAAGACGATTCGTGAAAAGTCGAATGTTGCGAAGTCTGATTTCGCATAAATCGCATCATTGGCCTGCTGCGGCCAGGCGCTTCTTGCGTGAGCGGATGTTCAGTGCCTCCACCGCCAGGGAGAAAGCCATCGACGCATAGATGTAGCCCTTGGGCACATGCATGTCGAACGCTTCGGCCGTCAGGGCCATGCCGACCATCACCAGGAAGGCCAGGGCGAGCACCTTGACCGAGGGGTGCTTGTCGACGAAGTCGCCGATGGATTTGGCAGCCACCAGCATCACACCAACCGCCGCCATGACCGCGGCGATCATCACGCCGATCTGGTCGACCATGCCCACGGCGGTGATCACGGAATCGAGCGAGAAGACGATGTCGATCACGGCGATCTGGCCGATGACGCCCCAGAACAGGCCCTTCCGCGCGGCAGCCGAAGGCGCGGCCGTCTGATCGGGGCTGTGCTCGTCGCGGGCCTCGACCTCCACAAAGATCTCGTGCGAGGCCTTGTAGAGCAGGAACAGGCCACCCAGCAGCAGGACGATGTCGCGCCCGCTGATGCCCTGCCCGAAGACATTGAACAGATCCGCCGTGAGCCCCATCACCCAGCTCAGCGACAACAGCAGCAGCACGCGGGTGACCATCGCGAAGCCCAGGCCCAGGCGACGGGCCTTGTCACGCTGCTCGGGCGGCAGGCGGCTGACGAGGATGGAGATGAAGATGATGTTGTCGATGCCCAGCACGATCTCGAGGGCAGTGAGCATCGCGAAGGCGATCCAGATGTTGGGATCGAGCAGGAAGTCCATGGCGGGGTGAAGGTGGGGTTCGAAAGGCTGAACTGTAGGGATGCAGACGATGAGCGTAAAGTCGCCATTCGTCGGCGAATCATTCGAAAAAACCGCAGCTTTGGATCAACGCCATGAATTTCAAGCACCTGCACTACTTCTGGGCCGCCGCCAAGGCGGGCGGCATCGTGCGCGCCGGCGAGCAGTTGCACATCTCGCCGCAGACCCTGTCGGGCCAGATCAAGCTGCTGGAAGAGCGACTGGGCTGTGCCCTGTTCCGCAAATCCGGCCGCGGCCTGGAACTCACCGAGGAGGGCCGCCTGGCACTCGGCTATGCAGACCAGATCTTTGCGCTCGGCGCCGAGTTGGAGAGCCGGATCGGCCAGGTTCGCAGCGGCGAGCGCACCCTGGACTTCCAGGTGGGCATCGCCGATTCGGTGCCCAAGGCGGTGGCCTACCGCCTGCTGGAGCCGGCCCTGGCCGTGGCCGAGCACGTGCGCCTGATCTGCCATGAGGGCAAGTTCCAGGATCTGCTGGGCCAATTGGCGGTGCACCGGCTCGATCTGGTGCTCGCTGACGAGCCGATGGGCAGGCAGGTCAGCGTGAAGGCGTTCAACCACCTTCTTGGGTCCACAGCGATGAGTTTCTTCGCGGCGCCGTCGCTGAAGCGCAGCCTGGAAGGCGAGTTTCCGCAGTGCCTGGACGGCGCTCCTATGCTGGTACAGGGCTCGTCGTCGGCCATGCGCCAACGCTTCGACTTCTGGCTGGCCATGCACAAGATCCGCCCGCGGGTGATCGGCGAGTTCGACGACGCCGCGCTGCTGAAAGCCTTTGGTGGCGAGGGGAGCGGTGAGTTCATGACCCCCACCGTGCTGGAGTCTGAAACGTCGGCGCAATACGGTGTGCGGGTGGTCGGGCGCACCTCGGAGCTGGTCGAGGAGTTCTACGCCGTGACGGTGGAGCGCCGCATCACCCACCCTTGCATTGCCACCATCACCGACCGCGCCTCAGAGCAGTTGTTAGGCACCTGAATCCACCCGGAGCGGTTACCCTGCCGGGAATGCCCAAGAAGTCCCCCCATGCGCCGGCCGCCGGTTCGCACCCCAGCACCCCCAACCTGCCCAACCCGCGCCACGCGGCGCGCCTGCCGCCTCAGTTCGGCAAAGAGGCCGTGGCCCGCATCCGGCATGCTGCCTTCGCGCTGCCCCAGGTGGTCAAGCCGGCCGACTACGTGGCCGACAACTCGCCCGGCCTGGAGGAGCACCTGGACAAGCTGGGCTTCGTGCTGCTGCAGAAGGCCGCGGCCGGGCAGCGGCCCAGCCGCTGGATCGACCCCGCGCTGATGCCCGCCGCACTGGCCCACCTCGACGCGGTGGGCACGGGCCCGAACGCCCGGCCCTTGATGCAGGAGCGTGCCGCAGCGCTGGAGGCTGCCGCGGTCACATGCCGAGCCGGCCAGTGGACGCGGCTGATCCGCCACACCCTGCTGCTGCCCAGCCTGGACTGGAAGGTGCCGGTTCTGTTCCGCGTGCCGGTGGCGGCTGATGCCGTCTGGGCCTTCCACCGGACCGGTGACGAACCCGCGCTCCACGCCGCCCTCGGCGCGCCACCCCACTACCCGCACGCGGCCGAGTTGGTGGCTCACATGGAGGCCCTGGCCGCCCGCAGCCGTGAGTTCAAGCCCAAGCACCTGGATTCACTGCTGCCGCGCCTGCAAGCCGAGTGCGCGGGCCCGCAGACTCTCGTCACGCTGCCGCATGCGCTGGCCGAGTTGAAGGCCGCCTGCAACCGCGCGCAGGACCGCTGGGAGCACCAGGTGTCCGAACTGGACACGCTGGAGGGCCTCAACAGCGAACTGGCCTTCCAGGGCTATCCGGCCACCTTCGACAAGGCACGCCGCCTGCAGCGCAGTGTCACGCTCTATGTGGGCCCGCCCAACAGTGGCAAGACGCACGCCGCCTTCGAGCGCCTGTCGCAGGCCCTGGACGGCGCCTATCTTGCCCCCTTGCGCCTGCTGGCGCTGGAGGGCCGCGACCGCCTGGTGGCGCGCGGCGTGCCCTGCTCGCTGCTGACCGGTGAGGAGAACGTGCCGGCGCCGAACTCGCGCGTGGTCTCCAGCACCATCGAGATGGTCAACACCAACGCGCCGATCGACGTGGCGGTGATCGACGAAGCGCAGATGATCTTCGACAACTCGCGTGGCTGGGCCTGGACGCAGGCCATCGTCGCGGTGCCTGCGAACGAGGTGATCATCATCTGCTCAGCCTACGCCGTGGCCGCGATCGAGAAGCTGCTGGGCCTGTGCGGCGAGCGCTGCATGATCAAGCGCTTCGAGCGCAAGCAACATGTGGAGCGGCTGGCCCACCCGGTGCCCATCGCGTCGCTGAAGCTGGGGGATGCCGTGGTGGCTTTCAGCCGGCGCGACGTGCTGATGCTGCGCGACCAGATCGCCGCCAGCGGCCACCCGGTCTCGGTGATCTACGGCGCCCTGCCGCCCGAGGTGCGGCGCCGCGAGGCCGAGCGCTTTGCGCAGGGACAGTCGCACATCCTGGTCGCCACCGACGCCATCGGCATGGGCCTGAATCTGCCCATCCAGCGCGTGCTGTTCAGCACCATGAGCAAGTTCGACGGCATCGGCGACCGCCCGCTGAACGAATCAGAGGTGCATCAGATCGCCGGTCGTGCGGGCCGCTTCGGCATCCACGAGGAGGGTTTCGTCGGCGTGCTGAGCGAGGCCGAGCCCTCGGCGGCCCGGGTGCTGAAGGAACTGCTGCCCAAGGTGCCGCGCGCCCCGCGCGACTTCAAGGCCCCGGTCGCCCCGAACCCTTGGCATGTGGAGACCATCGCCAAGCGCCTGAACAAGACGCGCCTGCGCGAGGTGCTGGGCGTCTTCGTGGAACAGTTGAAACTGGACGATGCCCACTTCGCCGTGGCCGAACTCGACGCGATGCTGGAACTGGCCGAGAAGCTGGACCAGAGCGCCGGCGCCTTGAGCCTGCGCGAGCGCTTCATCTATGCCCAGGCCCCGGTGGACACCCGCACCGAAGGCCAGGTCGACGAGTTCCTCGACTGGAGCCACGGCCACGCCAGCACCGGGAAGTCCGGGTCGCCTTGGTTCCTGCAGGGCGTGGACGGCCACAGCCGGCTCGACGCGATGGAGCAGGCCCTGCGCGCCTGCACCCTTTGGTTGTGGCTGGACCTGCGCTTCCCTGGCGTCTACGGCCATGTCGAGGCGGTGCATGCGCTGCGCGCCGACCTGAACGACGGCATCGAGCGCCAGCTCAAGGGCAAGCGGCCGCTCGCGCAACGCCGGATGCGCCGATGAAAGCGCCCAAGCGGCTGCAGAGCCTGATCGACGAGGGCTTGATCGACAGCGTCCAACGCCAGCTGATGAGCGGCAAGGAGGCGATGGTCTTCGTGGTGCGCTGCGGCGACGAGACCCGCTGCGCCAAGGTCTACAAGGAGGCGACGAACCGCAGCTTTCGCCAGGCGGTGGACTACACCGAGAACCGCAAGGTCAAGAACAGCCGCCAGGCGCGGGCGATGGCCAAGGGCACCCGCTTCGGCCGCGAGTCCCAGGAGGCGGCCTGGCAGAGCGCCGAGGTCGACGCGCTGTACCGCCTGGCCGGTGCGGGCGTGCGCGTGCCCAAGCCTTACAACTTCCATGAGGGCGTGCTGCTGATGGAACTGGTGGTGGATGCCGAAGGCGCTGCCGCGCCGCGCCTGAACGACGTGGCCTTCACCGCCGCAGACGCGCGCACCCACCACGCCACGCTGCTGAACGAGGTGCTGCGGATGCTATGTGCCGGCGTCGTGCACGGCGACCTCTCCGAGTTCAACATCCTGCTCAGTGCCGACGGCCCGGTGATCATCGACCTGCCGCAGGCGGTGGACGCGGCCGGCAACAACCACGCCAAGCGCATGCTGCTGCGCGACGTGGAGAACCTGCGCCATTTCTTCGGCCGATTTGCGCCCGACCTGCTGGCCACCGACTTCGGCCACGAGATCTGGGGCCTCTATGAGCGTGGCCTGTTGCAGCCCGACAGCGCCCTCACCGGACACTTCGAGAAGCCGAAGGGCCCGGCCGACGTGGGCAGCGTGCTGCGCGAGATCGACGACGCGAAGGCCGAAGAAGCCGCGCGCCGACTGCGGATGTCTACGGGTTGAGCGAGCGCAACTCCACGCAAAGCTGCTCCAGCAACTTCGCATCGTGCGGTGCCAGTTCACCGGCGCGCAGTTGTGCGGCGCGCTCGACCGCGCGAAGGCGGTAGCTCAACTCGTCTTCCACGCACTCCACCTCGGCCGCGTCCTGTGCCGCCACCTCCTCGGGGCTCCACAGGCCGCTGGCGTTCCAGCCGGTGCGCAGGCGCGAAAGCAGGTGCCGCGACAACTCCAACGCGCCCTTCAGGTCTGACGATTCGGCCAGCGGCAGCAGCGCGGCGGCGCGTGCCTCGGCGGCCTGGAGGGCCACGTCCAGCAGACCCAGCCGCAGGCGCACTTCATCGGCGCCGTGGGCGGACCGACGGGCGGGCTGCGCCCGGGCGGCTTGCTCCACCAGGCCGACCCAGCCCAGGTCGAACTCGCTCGGCACCACCCGCAACGCCACGCTCGCCCGGGACAGGTGCGGGCGCTCGCCACGCAGCGCGCCCAGCGTGCCTTCGGCAACGGCCAGCAGCCGGCCCAGCGGCGACACGGCGTCGCGCCGCAACCCGTGCGGGTAACCCGAGCCGTCCAGCCGCTCATGGTGCTCGGCAATGGCGCGCGATACGGATCCAGGGTAATTGGTGAGTTGGGCAATCAGCAGATGACCCACGTGCGGGTGAACCACCAGTTGCTGGTAGCTGAGAAAATCCAGGTTGCGGTCGGCGTCGGCCTCGCCGTAGCGAGGATCGATGTACATCTCGCCCAGGTCGTGCAACAGGCCCGCCAGCATGGCCACGCGCACTTCAGCGGTGGAGCCGTCCTGTTGCAGCATCAGGGCGCCCGCCAGGGCCATCGCCTGAACAGCGTGGTCGAAGCCCTCGGGCCGCGAGGCCTGGCCTGCCGTCAGCAGCAGTTGCGCCACCGAGTGCAGCGGCACGTGGACCATTTCCTTCAGCAGCCGCGCCGCATGAGGGCGCAGCAGCGCCGCGATCGGCTGGTCGCGCTCCAGCAGTGCCTCGGTGGCCTGTGTGAGGCTGTAGACGGTGACGCCGTCCTCGGCCATCAGGCAGGTCTCCAGCGGGTTGCGCAGTTGCCTGTCGAGCAGGCGGCGCTGCAGCGCACTCGATACCGGCTGGTCCCGTGCCCACAGCTTGATCCCGGAGATGTCGAAGATGTCGCGCGAGGCAATGATGCTCTTCGTCTGGCTCGCTTCGAGGATGGTCGCCAGCGCGTGCTGGTTGGCCGTGGTGAACGTGGCAATGGGGGCGGCTGCAGTCATGGGGATCTCCCGGGGAGCGTGGTCACCGTCAACTTCGGCCGCTGGCCGGAGATCTGTAGGGCGATTGGTGAGTAACGGCAACGCGTCGAAACCGGTCCGGGTCGGGCGGCGCTTACAGTCAGGCCATGCCCGCCGCCACTTCCTCGTCTGCCCCCCAGACGGCCGAGATCCGGTTTGCCCAGGTCGCGTCGGGTGCACGCATCGCCTGGGCTCGGCACGGCCGCGGCCCGGTGCTGGTGCGCGTGGCGCACTGGATGACCCATGTCGAGCACGACCTGCGGTCCCCGATCTGGAAGCCCTGGCTGGACCGCCTGGGCCGTGGCCTGGAGGTCGTGCGCTACGACGAGCGCGGCTGCGGCCTGTCCGGCAGCGACGATGTGCCGCTCGGGCTGGACGCCTCCACCGAAGAACTGTCTGCGGTCGTCGCGGCCACCGGCGCGCCGCGGGTTGCGCTGCTCGGCCAATCAGGCGCGGCGGCGCCGGCCATCGCCTACGCGGTACGCCATCCCGAGCGGGTGTCGCACCTGGTGCTTCTGGGCGGCTACCTGGCCGGCCTGCTGCACCAGTCGCCCAGCACACAGACGCTGGCCTTCCATGAGGCGTCGCTGCGCCTCGTCGAGCTCGGGTGGGGCCGGCGCGATCCCGCCGTGCAGCAGTTCTTCACCACGCGCTTCATTCCGGACGCCAGCCAGGACGAGGCGCGCGCCCTGAACGAGCAGCAACGCCTGTCGTGCGGCGCCGCGCGAGCGGTGCAGATCATGCGCGCCCGCACGCTGCTGGATGTCCGGGCGCTGGCGCCGCTCGTGCAATGTCCCACCCTGGTGCTGCACGCCGAGGGCGACCAGATCGTGCCGTTGTCGATGGGCCGAGACCTCGCTGCTGCCATCCCCGGCGCGCGCTTCGTCACCTTGCCCACCCGCAACCACATCCCCCTGGCAGCAGACCCCGCCTTCGAGCTGTTCTGCCAGTCCGTCACCTCGTTCCTTCGGCCCGAACGCGCAGCACCACAGCTGACCCCTCGTGAGCGAGACCTGGCCGCACTCGTGGCCCAGGGGCTGGACAACCTGCAGATTGCCGCCCATCTGGGTGTGGCCGACAAGACCGTGCGGAACGCGCTGTCGTCGCTCTACGCCAAACTGGAGGTCGAGGGGCGGCCCCAGGCCGTGGTTCGCGCTCGCGAGCTCGGCCTGGACGCTGCCTGAGCAGCGGGCCAACCCGCCCTGACCTCGCTCCCACCCGCACCGGGACATCGGGGCGGTCGCAACCGCCAGACGGGACACCAGTCCCATGGCGCGACGAGTCGCCACACCATCCAATGGAGCGATCGTTCCCCCGGATGCCTGCGATGTTCGTCCACCGCCCTGATGCCCGCCTGTTCTCGCTCAGCTTCGGCCAGGGGCCGCTCACGCTCGTCGCGCTGGGCGGCTGGATCGGCAGCGGGGAACTCTGGTCCGAGGTGGTCGGGCACCTGCCCGACTGGCGCTGCGTCACCTTCGACCACCGGGGCTCCGGAGCCAGCACACATACCTCGTCGCCCATCACCGTCGCGGCTCAGGTCGACGACCTGTTGGCGGTGATGGACGCTCAGGGCGTGCAGCGCTGCATCCTCGGGGCCGAGTCGGCGGGCGTCGGCATCGCCCTCGAGGCTGCTTTGCGTGCGCCCGAGAGATTCGACGGCCTGGTGCTCGTCGGTGGCAGTTGGGGGCTGCCGCCCGACGGCGCGTTCGATCGCTTCATCGCCAGCCTGGAAGCCGACTACGAGAGTGCGCTGGGAGCCTTCGTCGACAACTGCCTGCCCGAGCCGGGCAGCGAAGACCTGCGCCGGTGGGGCCGGCACATCCTGCGTCGTGCACCCTTGCCCCATGCCGTGGAACTGCTGCGCTGCCGCAACCAGCTGACGGCCCAGGATCGCCTGGCGGAAATTGCGCTGCCCACGCTGGTGGTGCACGGCGAACTCGATCAGATCAGCCCGGTGGCTGCCTCAAGAAAGCTGGCCGCGGGCCTGCCGGACGCACAGCTCCACGTGCTGCCCGGGCTGGGCCATGTACCGATCGTCACCGCGCCAGCCCAGGTGGCCCGCCTGATACGCCATCGTTTCGCCCCGGATGGCGTTGCAGCAACAGCGGGCGTTCACAGTACGTGAAGTCAGTGCCCAGTGGCCGCATTGCGCCCCGTGATGCGTCAGCTGGCGCTGGCCTCAACAACCGCCCTGCGCATTCGGGTTGATCAGAAACTTCGCCCCCGTGGCCCTCTGCCCGTAGGTGGCGATCATCGTCGGCTGCAGGGCCTCGGCCAGCGACACCGCCTTGGCGTAGTGGCTCCTGAAGGTGGTCTTCAGTTCGGCCGCCACGCGCTGCGCGAGCACCTGCGCGGCGGCCGGGCCGATCTTCTGCAGGAACGGGAACAGCAGCCAACCGCCCATGCCCCAGGCCATCCCGAAGTGGCGGTGGAACTCGGTTGGGCCCATGTCCAGAGCGCCGTAGAGGTAGACCTGCTTGTGGGTGGTCGAGCCGTAGCGGCTGTACTCGGTGGCTTTGCGGTTCAGCGCGGCCTCCATGCCGGTGAGGATCTGCCCGGCCAGCTTGCCGCCGCCGATGGCGTCGAAGGCGATGGTGGCGCCGGTGGCGGCCAGCGCCTCGGTCAGCTCGGCCATGAAACCGGGTGCGCTGCTGTCCACCACCTGCGTGGCACCCGCTTCACGCAGCAGCGCCACCTGCTCCGGCTTGCGCACGATGTTGACCAGGCCGATGCCGTCCTGCAGGCAGATGCGGTTGAGCATCTGGCCCAGGTTGGAGGCGGCTGCGGTGTGCACCAGCGCGGTGTGGCCCTCGCGGCGCATGGTCTCGACCATGCCGAGCGCGGTGAGCGGGTTGACGAACGACGAGGCGCCGTCGGCGGCGCTGGCGCCTTCGGGCAGCAGCAGGCACTGCTCGACTGGCACGCAGCGCCACTGCGAGTACATCGCGCCGCCCAGCACGGCCACGCGGCGGCCCAGCAGCGCCTGGGCGGCGGCTGAATCGCCCGCCGCCATCACCGTGCCTGCGCCTTCGTTGCCCACCGGCATGGATTGATCCAGCCGCGCCGCCATCGCCCGCATCGCCGCCTCGGGCACGCGGGCGGTGACCACCGGCCGCTCGGCCGTGCCGCCCACCGTGGCGGTGGCGAGATCCGCCGGGCCGGTCAGCAGCCCCAGGTCCGAAGGGTTGATCGGCGCCGCCTCCACCCGCACCAGCACCTCGCCCCCGCGCGGCGTGGGCGTCTCGACCTCGGCCAACGAGAGTTCCAGTTCGCCGCTGCGCTTGATCAGCGAGCGCAATTGAAGGCCGGTGCGTGGAATGGTGGAACTCATGAGGACCCCTCTCAAAGTAGCTTCAGTTGCCGTGCCTGCTCGGTGAGCTCGGCGCGGAAATCCGGGTGGGCGATGCCGATCAGCGCCTGCGCGCGCTGCTTGGCCGATTGGCCGCGCAGCTGCGCCACGCCGAACTCGGTGACCACGAGGTTGATGTCGTTCTTGCTGGTGCTCACATGGGTGCCGGGGCTGAGCGAAGGCACGATGCGCGAGATGGTGTCGTTCTTGGCCGTGGAGGGCAGCACAATGAAGGCCTTGCCGCCGCGCGATCGGTTGGCGGCCCGCACGAAATCCGACTGGCCGCCCGTGCCTGAGTACGGGGCATGGCCCAGGCTCTCCGAGCCGCACTGGCCCAGCAGGTCGATCTGCAGGGTGGCGTTGATGGCCACCAGCTTGTCGTTCAGCCCGGCCAGCTCGGGGCTGTTGGTGGTGTTCACCGGGTGGATCTCCAGGCCCGGGTTGCGGTCCATGAAGCGGTAGAGCTTGCGCGAGCCGAGCGCGAAGGTGGCCACCATCTTGCCCGGGTGGTGGTTCTTGCGCCGGTTGTTGACGGCACCGCTCTCCACCAGCGTCAGGATGCCGTCGCCGATCATCTCGGTGTGGATGCCCAGGTCGTGCTTGTGAGTCAGTTGCATCACGACCGCGTCCGGGATGCCGCCATAGCCGATCTGCAACGTCGAGCCGTCGTCGA
>CAYJEC010000028.1:0-14936 GCA_964369025.1 uncultured Ideonella sp.
TTGCCACGCCTGGCGGCTGACGCAGCAACCCCCTGGTGGGATCGGCGCGGCACACCGGCCCAGGAGACTCGTGCGATCACGGTGGCCGCCGCCTGGCGGGCCACCATCTCCCATCTGAAGGCCACGCTGGGCGACGACCCGGCCACCTGGCTATGGGGCCGCGCCCACTTGGTGACCCACGAGCATCCCCTCGGCAAGCAGGCCCCGTTGGACCGCCTGTTCAACGTAGGCCCCACACCCGCACCGGGTGGGCGCGAGACGCCCAACAACCTCAGCGGCCCGCTGTCGGCCGTACCTGTCACCGTGACCTATGGCCCGTCGACGCGTCGGGTCATCGATTTCTCCCGCCCAGGAGAGGCCCGCGGCATCAACCCGGTGGGACAGAGCGGGGTCAAGGGGGATCGACACTACGCGGACCAGGCTGCCCTGTACGCCCGTGGCGAATCTCGACCCCAGTACCTGGACGAGGCCGACCTGGCCGGCCACACCCGATCAGTCCTGACGCTGACGGCCCCGTGACGATGCTGGCCGCAAGCCAAATGCGCCGCTTTCCGAGCCTTGATCCGGCCTTTCGCTGAACCACTCCGGCCGAAGATAGCCAGTGGGTGATGCCGAGGACGGCCCACGTGGGGTGGATCGTCGCATCAGCCAGGAGAAAGCTGTATGTCTTCGTTCGGCGTCGCCATCCTTCGGCCCGGAGCGCACCTGATGCGCCGCCTGCGCATGCCCACCAAGATGGCTCTGATGGGGCTGATGCTCCTGGTGCCGCTGCTGGTGCTGATTGCCTACAGTGCGCTGCAGGCGCAGGCTGAACTCCGCTTCACCCGCAGCGAACTGGCAGGTGCCAAAGTCGTCGACAGGCTCACGGCCGTCACGACGCTCCTGCAGACACACCGTGGGCTCACCAGCCGCGCCCAGGCCAGCGACGCCGCGGCAGTCACGGAACGTGATGCGCTGCGGGTTCAGCTCAGGAACGCGGTCGCGGCAGTCGACGCGACGGCGAAAGATGGCTTGCCGTTCGAACTGGCCGATGCCTGGGCACCGACCCGTGACGCCACCCTGGCGCTGGCCGAGGGCAAGCACTCCGACCGGCGCACCGAGGCATTCGCAGAGCACAGCCAGCAGGTCGAGAAGCTGGCGCAACTCGTGCTGCTGGTGGGTGAGCGCTCGGGCCTGCTGCTGGATCCTGAGGCCACCAGCTTCTTCTTGATGGATCTGGTGGTCGAGCGGGTCATTCCCTGGTCAGAAACCATGGCACAGGCCCGTGGGCAGGGGGCCGCACTGCTCGCCCGAGGTGACGCGAACAACGCCGAGCGCGCCACCCTGGTCGGCCGTGCCGATTCGATGCGCATTGCCCTGGTCGATGTGGCATTCCGAGTCGACGCGCTCCAGCGTGCAGGTGGCAAGGCTCCGGCAGCCTGGGCACAAGCACGGGCAGCCACGACAAGCTACGAAGATCAAATCCGCAAGATTTTCACGGCGGAGGCGATCGTCGGCGAGGCAGCGCCATACTTCAAGCAGGGCACTGAGGCGATCGGCACGCTGGTCGCATTCCGGCGCGAGGTCAACGACCGGTTACTGTATGAACTGGAAGCCAGGCTCGACCGCCTGAGCCGGCGCCTGTGGATCCAACTGGGCGTATCTTTCGCGGGCGTTCTGCTCATGCTGTACCTCGGTGCAGCCTTCTACGCCAGCTTCAGCGGTGCGCTGAAGGTGCTCAAGCGCGGCGTGACTGCGGTCGCCGATGGCGATCTGGCCCACAAGGTGCAAGTTCAGGGCCGGGACGAACTCGCCGACATTGGCAGCGTGGTCGAGCGAATGAGCGAGCGCCTGTCGATCATGGTGGCTGAGATTCGCAGCAGCGCGGTTCGGGTGGGCCTTTCTGGGCAGCAATTGGCCATCAGTGGCGATGCCCTGTCCCAGCGCACCGAAGCCCAGGCGCAGAACCTCCAGGAGACGGTGGCCACCGTGGGACAGCTCAGTTCCGCCGTGTCGACCAACGCTGGCGCCGCCAGCGAACTCGACCGGATCACGGTGCAACTTCGCCAGCAGGCCGAGGCGGGAGGCGCGGCCATGCGGGAGACCGTGTCGTCAATGACAACACTAGAGGACAGCTCGCGCCGTGTGGGCGAGATCATCGGCGTGATCGATGGCATCGCGTTCCAGACCAACATCCTGGCGCTCAACGCTGCGGTCGAGGCGGCGCGCGCTGGCGAGTCGGGCCGCGGCTTCGCTGTCGTGGCCACCGAGGTGCGCCAACTTGCCCAACGCAGTTCCGCCGCGGCCTCCGAGATCCGACAGCTGATCGGCAAGTCCACCGAACAGGTGGGGCAGTCGGTCACCCGCATCCAGCGCACCAACGGCGCGCTTGACGCCGTGGTCGCCGGAGTGCGCGATGTTTCCGACCGGCTGCGGAGCATCGCCCAGGCCAGCGCGCAGCAGAGCGCCAGCCTGCAGGAGGTGTCACGCAGTGTCGGCAACCTCGACGAGATCACACAGCAAAACGCCCGAATGGTGGACGAATCGTCGCGGGCATCTGGCGATTTGGTGAACCGGGCGGCCCTGCTCAGCGATGCGGTGGCCGCGATCCGGTTGCGCCAAGGCAGTGCAGACGAAGCGCGCGCGCTGGTCGACAGGGCGCTGGAACTGATCCGCGAGCGCGGCCTGAGCGCTGCGGCAGCGGAGTTCCGCCGGGCCGACAGCGGCTTTCTCGACCGCGATCTCTATGTCTTCGTCACCGACCGGGACGGCCGCTACCACGTGCACGGCGCCAAGCCGGCCATGGAGGGCAAGCTGGTTCACGACGTGCCCGGGATCGACGGTGACCGCTTTGCCCGCGAATCGTGGGAAGCGACCACCCGCAGCCACTGGGTCGAATACAGCATCATCAACCAGCAGACCGGCAAGGTTCAGCCCAAGGCCAGCTATGTCGTCGCGATCGACGACAAGCTGCTCGTGGGTTGCGGCATCTACGCGTCGACCGGCCAGATCACCTCGGCCTTGGGCAGCTGAGGCCCCGTCACTTGTCGGCGGGAGCCCCCTGCGGACCATGCGACGGCACCGCCGCGGCCTCATGGCCGCGCCCGAAGCGCCGCGACGCCCAGGACGCCAGATTGTCCAGATAGCTGTAGATCACCGGGACCACCACCAGGGTCAACATCGTCGAGGTGATCACACCACCGATGATGGCCCGGCCCATCGGCGCCTGGATTTCGCCGCCCTGGTTCAGGGCGATGGCCATCGGCAGCATACCGAACACCATGGCCGCAGTGGTCATCATGATCGGCCGCATCCGGATCTGGCCAGCCTGCAGCAGAGCATCTCGGACCGTCGCCCCGGCCTTGCGAGCGTGGTTGGCGAAATCCACCAGCAGGATCGCATTCTTGGTCACCAAGCCCATCAGCATCACCAGGCCGATCATCGAGAACACGTTCAGTGTCGAACGCCACAGCAGCAGCGCCAGCATCACACCGATCAGAGCCAGCGGCAACGACACCATGATCGCGATCGGCTGCAAGAAGCTGCCGAACTGACTGGCCAGCACGATGTAGATGAAGATCACGGCCAGGCCCATGGCACTGATCAGGCCCTTGAACGCCTCGGCTTGGTCGCGGCCCGCGCCGTCGACCATGAAGCTCACGCCAGGCGGGAGGCGGGTTTCCTTGATGAGCTTCTGCACCTCGTCGTTGACATCACCCGATGGCCGACCCTCGACGCCGGCGTAGACCGCCTCGCGTCGCTGCAGGTTCTGGCGGCGGATCACCTCGGGGCTGAACACCTGCTCGATGGTCGCCACCTGGTCGAGCGCGATCGGTGAGCCATCCTTGGCAAAGGCCACAGGAAGCTTGCTCATCTGGTCGATCCGTTCGCGCTGGCCCTGCGGCAGGCGCAGCAGCACCTCGACCTGGTTGCCGTCCGGTGTGGTCCAGTAAGTGGCGGTGTCGCCGTTCACGTAGGCGCGCAATGACGAGGCCACCTGCGGGCCGCTGAGGCCCAGTTCGCGGATCGCCGAATCCTTCAGCCGCACCGCATAGGCCGGCAGGCCGGGCTTGACAGTGGTGTCGACGTCGACAACCCCCTTGATGGTCTTCAGCTTCTCGGCAAAATCCTTCGAGACCTTGGTCAACTGCTCGCCGTCGGAACCCAGGATCGTGATCCAGATCGGCCGGTCGAAGCCCACGCTGGCCTCCAGGCCGGGGATATTGGCGATGTCGGCGCGGATCGCGTCCTCGATCTCCTTCTGGCTGCGCTGGCGCTGGTCGCGATCGACCAGCGCGATGTTCAGCGAGGCCTGGTTGCGGCCCGTGGCCAGGCCCTCGCCAGTGCTGCCGACCACCGTCTGAACTGTCTTGATTTCCTTGTAGCCGGCAAGAATCGCCTCGACCTGCAAGACCTTGTCGTTCCCGCGTTCCAGGCTGGATGCCACCGGAAAGCGCAGGTTCAGCTGCGTGAAGCCCTGGTCGGTCTGCGGTACGAATTCGCTGCCGACCACGGTCGACAAGGCCAGCGCCGCAACGAAGCTCAAGAAGCCACCCCAGACCACCACGCCGCGCGGTGTCAGCGTCACCAAGCGAAGGCGCCGCGGCTGGCTCTTGTCACGCCGGCCCTCGGCGTCGAACGGGTGGCCGTAGGCCGGCACTGGCGGCACGAAAACCCGGTACCGGCGGCCAGAGAAGGCCCAGCGGATCAGGCGCTCATAGGTGCCGTGCAACCAATCCATGCCCCGGTCGGTGGCGCCGATCAACCAGCCGACTACCGGCACCTTGCGCAGGTGGGCGCTGGGCGGATCCTTCCAGATGCTTGACAGCATCGGGTCCAGCGTGAAGCTGACGAACAGGCTGACGATCACCGCCACCGCCACGGTGATCCCGAAGGGGTAGAAGAACTTGCCGATGATGCCGCCCATGAAGGCCACCGGGACGAACACCGCGCAGATCGCGAAGGTGGTCGCCATCACCGCCAGGCCGATCTCGTTGGTGCCTTCTTCAGCCGCCCGGTGATGGTCCTTGCCCATCCCGACATGGCGCACGATGTTCTCGCGCACCACGATGGCATCGTCGATCAGCAACCCGATGCACAGGCTGAGCGCCATCATCGTCATGAAGTTCAGCGTGAAGCCGAAGGCGTAGACAGCGATGAAGCTGGAGATCACCGCGATCGGCAGCGTGAGACCGGTGATGATGGTCGAGCGCCAGCTGTGCAGGAACAGGAACACGATGGCCACCGTCAGCAGCGCGCCTTCGATCAGGGTGTGGCGAAGACCGTCCAGCGAACCCTTGACGAAGTCGCTGGAGGCGTAGATCAGGTTCAGCTCGATGTCGGCCGGCAGGGTCTTGCGCAACTCCTCCATCGCCTCCTTCACCGCGTCGCCGGTGGCCACGATGTTGGCATCCTGCTGCTTGAAGACATTGAAAGTGATGGCCGGAGCGCCGTTGGTGCGGGCGATCGAGTCAGGCTCGCGTTCGCGCTCGACCAGCGTTCCCAGGTCGTTCAACGTCAGCACCAGGTTGCCGCGCCGGGCGACCACGATGTTGGCGAACTGCTTCGGGTCCTTCACGCGGCCCTCGACGCGCAGGATCGCATCCGACACCTTGTCGGACACCAGGCCCACCGGCTGGTCGGTGTTGGCCGCCGCCAGCGCCGCCGAGATCTCGGCCGGTGTGACGTTGTAGGCGCGCAGGCGCAGCGGGTCGAGGTCGATGCGCACCTCGCGCGAGACGAGGCCGCCCACATCCACCTTGGCCACGCCCTCGACTCGGGCCAGCCTCTTGGCGATTGTCAATTCACCCAGGGTGGAGAGTTCGCGCGCCGAGCGGTTCTTGCTCATCAGCGCCATCACCACCACGGGTTGGGCGTTGTCGGCCTGGAAGCGCGACACGGTCGGGGCCTTCACATCCTTCGGGAAGGCTGCCTGCGCGGCGGCCACACGGTCGCGCAGATCCTGCATGGCGCGGTTCATGTCGGTGCTCAGGCTGAACTCGACGCTGGCCTGAACCCGGCCCTCGAAACTGCGCGATTGCACGCGGTTCACACCGGCGATGGTGTTGATCGCCTCCTCGAGTGGCTTGGCGACTTCACGCTCCACCGCCTCGGGCGAGGCGCCGGGGTAGCGCACGTCGATCCAGGCCCCCGGCAGCGAGATGTCGGGCATCTGCTCGACGCCCAGCTTGCTGTAAGAAAACAAGCCCAGCACGCACAGCGCGACCATCACCATGGTGGCGAAGACGGGGTTGTTGATGGCGACACGGGTCATCCACATGGTGAACCTCTACTTTCCAGGTGCTCGCAGCGTTCAGTTCGCCGAAGCGGTGGCGACGCTGGCGATCGATGACGTCGGGGATGCTGCCGAAGCGGCAGCGGCAGGCGCGGCACCGACGATTCGCGCCGAGGCGCCCTCGCGCAAATTGTCAAAACGCATCGCCAGCACCTGGGCCTGAGGCTTGAGCCCGTCCTTCACTTCGACCAGGCCACGGGCCTCGTCGCGCCGGCCGGTGGTCACCGAGCGGCGGATCAGCTTGCCCTCGCTGATCAACCAGACATACTCCTGGCCGGAGGCTGCGGCGATGGCCGAGTAAGGCAGCGTCATGCGCGGTGTGTCCTCCTGCAAGACCACCTGCGCCGAGGCGTACTGGCCGGCGCGCAGCGCCTCCTTCGGGTTGGCAATGGCGATGGCGACGCCGATCGACCGCGTGCCTGGATCGGCGGCTGGCGCGATCCGGGCCAGCGTGCCGCTCACCGGTTGCGGCACACCTTCGACTTGCACCGTCACGGGCATCCCTGGCGACAGCATGCCCACCTCGTGCGTGCCGACGCTGCCCGCCATCTCCAGCCGGGTCAGGTCGACGATGGTCACCACCTGCTGCTCGGTCGAGACCTTCTCACCCGGCAGAACGTGGCGTTTGGCAACGATGCCCGAGATGGGCGCCACCAGCCCGGCTTCGCGCAGGTTGATGCGCACTGTTTCGGTCTGCGCCTGGGCCGCGGCCAGGTTCGCCCGGGCCGTGTCCAGCGCCGCCTTGGACGACTCCAGGGCATTGGGCGAGATGAACTGCTGCTCGGCCAGGCGCTGGTTGGACGCGTGGGTACGGTCGGCCTGCACCATCTGGGCGCGGGCCGATTCGACCTGGGCTTGGCGCTCGTTCAGGCGGGCGCTCAGGTCGGCCAGATCCAGCGTGCCCAGCCTCTGGCCAGCCGAGACCCGGCTGCCCTCGGCCACCGCGAGATTCAGCAGCGTGCCCGCCGCCTTGGCACGAACGATGGCGGTGTTGGGGGCGACCAGTGGCCCGGAAAACTGCACACTGCCCGCCAGCGCCTGGGCCTTGGGGCTCACCACCTCCTTGGCGGTGAAATCGAGCACCTTGTCCTCCGGCTTGGTGGTGTCGGGCTGTGGCGACTGCCCCTTGCGGGCCACCGCGAAGGCCACCGCCGCGCCCACGGCCACGGCAATGGCCACCCCCCCGATCATCACCTTGCGCTTGTTCATGTGTGCTCCTGCTGGAATCCGTTGGCCTGTGGTTCAGGCGGACGCAGTGTAGGAGGCCGGCTGGCGGCCTTCACCCTGCTGGCGACGAAGCGTTTGCCGATGGCGACGAAATGCACTCCGGGGCGATGAGCCGCAGCCAGCCCGGCGGCCGGAGGTCTTTCGCGCCTGCCAGCCGCCGGCCGTGCCGGTCAAGTGGCGATTCGTCGCATCTGTTGGGGCCAATGCCGAGGTTCACGATAAGCTCGCGCCACTTTGCATATTGGGCGCCAGTCGGCTGCCAGAATCAATTCCGGAATCAAGGAGGATTTTCGATGGACCTGCGTCACAGCCTGCCCGTTGTCGTACTGGCATGCCTGCTCGCCGCCTGCGGCAAGGGCGGCTCCGAGGCCCCGGCCGAAGACGATGCCCAGCCCGACCCGGCCGCATCTGCCCCGACCTTGCTTCAGGCTCCCGAGGAGTTGCGCACCGTCACAGCAGGAGACCACGCCCACGGCCCGGTGATCACCGGCTCGATCCAACCCGAGCGGCGAGCCGACCTGCGCGCCGAGGTCTCGGCCGTGGTACTTCAGGTGGCCAAGGACAACGGCGAGGCCGTACGCAAGGGCGACTTGCTGGTCCGCCTGGACGACACGGCGATCCGCGACAGCCTGGCCTCTGCGGAGGAGGCTGCACGGGCGTCCGGCCAGAGCTTCGAGCAGGCCGAACGGCAGTTTCAGCGCCTGAGAACGCTGCAACTGCAAGGCATGAGCTCGATGCAGGCGATGGAGGATTCGGAGATCCGGCGCAACAATGCCCAGAGTGACCTGGTGGCCGCCCGGTCCCGAGTGGTTGCAGCCCGCCAACAGATGCAGCGCACTGCCGTGCGGGCGCCGTTCGACGGCGTGGTCAGCGACCGCAAGGTCTCGGCCGGCGACACCGCCGCCATCGGCAAGGAACTGCTGAAGGTGATCGACCCCGCCAGCATGCGCTTCGAGGGGCTGGTCTCGGCGGATCGCATGCACGAGATCCGCACCGGCCAGGCGGTGGCCTTCCGGGTGAACGGTTTCGGCGCGACCGACTTCACTGGTACGGTCAAGCGTGTGGATGCGGCTGCGAACGCCGCCACCCGCCAGGTCGAGGTGCTGGTGGCCCTGCCACCCGGGCAGGCGCCCCGGATCGCCGGGTTGTATGCCGAGGGGCAGATCGCGTCAGGCGTCCAGCGTGCGCTGATGCTGCCGGAAGCCTCACTCGTCAAGGAAGGCGATGCTGCATTTGTCTGGCGGGTGGCAGGCAACAAGGTCAACAAGATCAAGGTCCAGCTGGGCGAGCGAGACATGCGGCGGGGCGAGTATGTCGTGCTGGCAGGTCTGGCAGAAGGTGAGAAGATCCTGCGCAACCCGGGCTCCACGCTGGTGGACGGCCAGAAGGCCGAGCGCGCGGCACCCAAGGCAGCCGCCCCGGCATCCGGCGCCACACCGGCCCCAGCCCCCTCCTCTGCCGGGAAGTAAGCCATGTTCCTCTCTGACTTCAGCATCAAGCGGCCGGTGGCGACGGTCGTCATCATCATCTCGCTGATGTTCCTGGGCCTGCTGGCGTTGCAAAAGCTGCGGGTCAACCAGATCCCGGATGTCGAGCAGCCGCTGCTGGTCGTCAACATCGCCTATCCGGGCGCTTCGCCGGACACCGTGGAACGCGAGTTGGTCAACCGGATCGAGAAGGCCTTGCAAGGCATCTCCGGCGTTGACCGGGTCAGTTCCACCTCCCGAGAAGGCAGCGCCACGCTGGTGCTGTTCTTCGAGTTCAGCAAGAACATGATCGAGGCGGCCGAGGAGGTGCGCAACGCCATTGGCACGGTGCGCTACAAGTTGCCCACCGAGATCCGCGAACCGGTGTTGCAGCGTGTGGACCCGGCCGCCCAGCCCATCATGCAACTGGCGCTGTCGTCCAAGACGCAGTCCCATGCGGAGATTTCCCGTCTGGCCGAGGACGAACTGGCCGACCGGTTCCGCGGCATTCCCGGCGTGGCGCTGGTGAACGTCAACGGGTCGCTGCGGCGGGAACTGAGCGTCCTGCTGCACGCCGAGAAGCTTCGTGAATACAACGTCTCGGTCAGCCAGGTCGTGAATGCGCTGCGCAACCAGAACGCCACGGCGCCCGTGGGCAAGGTGCGCGGCCGGCTCGAGGACCAGAGCATCCGCTTGGTCGGGCGCATCGAATCGCCTGCCGAGTTCGACCAGATCGTCATCCGCCGCCAGGGAGACGAGGTCGTGCGGCTGGGGCAGGTGGCCTCCGTGCAGGACGGCTTCGCAGAACTGAGCGGGTTTTCGGTCCGCAGCGGCAACCCGAATGTGGGCCTCGCGGTGACCCGCACCCGCGATGCCAGCACGGTGAGTGTGGCCAACGAGGTCCGCAAGCTCGTCAAGGAGGTTGCCAAGGACTTGCCTGCCGGCACCACTCTGGAGGTCACCCAGGATGGCGGCGAGGATGCCCAGAACAGCCTGGACAACGTGATCCACGCCCTCGTCTTCGGCGCCGGGCTGACGATCCTGGTGGTCTATATCTTCCTGAACTCGTGGCGCTCGACGCTGATCACCGCGCTCAGCCTGCCGACTTCAGTGATCGCCGCATTCATTGCCGTCTGGCTGTGCGGTTTCACCCTCAACTTCATGAGCCTGCTGGGCCTGTCGCTGGCCATCGGCGTACTGATCGACGACGCCATCGTGGTGCGCGAGAACATCGTGCGCCACATGCAGGCCGGCGAAGACCGGCGCACCGCTGCCCTGAACGGCACCGCCGAGATCGGGCTGGCCGTGGCCGCCACCACCTTCTCCATCGTGGCGGTGTTCGTGCCGGTGGCGTTCATGCCCGGCGTTTCGGGTGAGTGGTTCCGGCCGTTCGGCCTGACCGTGGTGGCTTCGGTGATGGTGAGCCTGTTCATCTCGTTCACGCTCGATCCGATGCTGTCGGCCTACTGGGGCGACCCGCCCGGCCACCACGATGCCCCCAAGAAGGGGCTTTCCAAGGTGCTGGCCCGCTTCAACGACTGGTTCGACCATCAGGCCGACCGCTACGGCCGCGTCATCGCGTGGGCGCTTCACCACCGGCGCTGGATGGCGGTCTTCGCCGTGTTGAGCCTGGTGGGCGCGTTGGCGCTGCAGGTCAAGTTCGGCGGCTCCAGTTTCCTGCCGGCGTCGGACGCCGGCGTGGTGGCCATCGATGTGCGCATGCCCTCCTCCAGCAGCCTGGAGTACTCACGGCTGAAGATGGAAAGTGCGGCCGCGCTGGCACGCACCATCCCCGAGACCAAGGCCACCAACAGCTATATCAACGCCACGGGTGGCCGCATCTACGTGGACATCGGCAAGAGCACCGAGCGGCAGCGCTCGGCGGCCACCATCTCGACCGACCTGCGGGCCCTGGTCAGCCGCCTGGTCGGCGCCGAGTACACCGTGCTGGATGACCTGAACAACGGTGTCCAGAAACCGGTTCAGATCCGCTTCTCAGGCGAGGATTCGCGCCGCCTGCTGGAGATCACCAACGATTTCATGGCCAAGCTGCGGCGGGTGCCCGGCGCGGTGGACGTGGGGCTGTCCGAGCAGGACCCTCAAGATGAACTGAAGATCGAGTTGAACCGCGGCCTGGCGAACTCGCTGGGCATCTCGGTGAACGACGCTGCGCAGGCCCTGCGCGTCGCCTTCGCCGGCGTGGAGGTGGGCGACTGGGTCGATCCCTCCGGCGAGGCGCGCGACGTCGCCGTGCGCTTGGCCCCGGAGGACCGCGTGGACGCAAGCAACATCGAGCGCCTGCCCATCGCAGTGAGCGGCAGCAACGCGATGGTGCCGCTGGAGCAGATCGCCTCGGTCAGCCTCGGCAAAGGGCCCTCCCAGATACAGCACAACGACGGCAAGCGCATGATCACCGTCTCGGCCAACGTGCAGGGCCGCTCGCCTGGCGAGGTGACCGCCGACGCGATGAAGATCGCCAAGGCCACGCCCTACCCGGCCGGCTATGGGCTGGAACTGGCCGGTGCCTCTCGTGACCAGCAGGAGGTGTTTCGCGAGATGACCACCGCCCTGGTGATGGGTATCGCACTGATGTACCTCATCCTGGTGATGCAGTTCGGCTCGTTCAGCGCACCGTTGGCGGTGATGCTGTCGCTGCCGCTGTCGCTGATCGGGGTGGTGCTGGCACTGCTGCTGACCGGCGGCACGCTGAACCTGATGAGCTTCATCGGCGTCATCATGCTGATGGGTCTGGTGGCCAAGAACGCGATCCTGCTGCTGGATGCCGCCCGATCCCTGGAGGCCGAAGGCATGGAGCGCGAAGACGCCTTGATGGCCGCTGGCCGAAAGCGCCTGCGCCCCATCCTGATGACCACGTTCGCGTTGATCGCCGGCATGATGCCGGTCGCGGTGGGCGTGGGCGAAGGCGGCGAGTTCTACCGCCCGATGGCGGTGGCCATCATCGGCGGAACCATCACCTCGACGTTCCTGACCTTGCTGGTGATCCCCAGTTTCTACGATTCGATCGAAATCGCGCGTGACCGGGCCATCGCCAAATTCCACACGAGGGAGCAACGCTGGACCGCACTGCCTGCCTTTGTCGTCACGCTGCTGGAGGCGATCATGACGCTCCTGCTGATGCGCTTCATCTGGCGCGGCCTGCTGCGGGCCGTCGGTGGGCTGCGCCAGCGCATGGGGGGCGCTGCGGCGGCCTGAAAGGCGCTTGCCCGGGAACCCGGTCAGGCCGCTTCGGCGCACTCCGCGAAGGCGGCTGACATGCCCGGCTCTGTGTCGGGCGCCGGTTCGGTCTCGGCCTGGGCGGGCGCGGCGCGTGCCACGCTGCATCCCATGAAGGCCCCATCGCCCAGACCAACCACGTAGCCGGTCTTGAGCAGGCTGGATGCCATGCCAGCCTTGAAGAACTCGTACTCCATCCAGCCACCGCCTGTCGTCACCGCCTGCTGTGCCGCAGCGATGAACTCCTCGGCCACCCGCAAGGGGACGCCGGGTGTGTCGTGCAGGGCCACGCCGACCAAATCAGGCTCCAGGCCATGTGCCAGGTACCGGCCCGAATCGTCGAAGGCAAAGATATAGAGGTCGCGGTCGACAAAACCGCCTCGCGGGTCGTTGAAGGCCTGCACAGCGTCGCGCCATCCAACCTCGGCCACATGCTGCTGCGCGCGTTCGACCATTTGGCGGGCCTCATCGGCGCTGCCCTGGCGCAGGCGGATCAGTTCGACCGACGCCTTCAGCGCGCCGGATTGGGCCACCAGATCCTGCGAGGCCGCCTCTGCCTTGGCAACGGCCAGCGCGTTCTCCCGGGTGATGCCCTGCAGGGCCGTCACCTCAGCCGTCACCTGCTTGAGGCCGACACTCTGATCCGCACTGGCGCTTGCCACACCCTGCAGCCGTTGCGAGACGTCGTCGACGTCGGTCAGGACCATGTCCAGGCAGGCGCCGACCTGATCGATCTGCTGCGACGTCGCATCGACCTGGTCGTTGGTGGCCTCGATCAAGTCACGCACCTCGGCGGCAGCCCCAACGCATCGCAAGGCCAGTTGCCGGATCTCCCCCGCGACCACGGCAAAGCCACGCCCGCTCTCGCCCGCCCTGGCTGCCTCGACCGAGGCATTCAGGGCCACCAGATTGGTCTGGAAGGCGATGTCGTCGATCACGCCATTGATTTCAGCCACGCGCCGTGCGCTGTCCTGCAGCGTGGACATCGTGTTTCGCGTCGCGGCCATCGCGCCACGCCCTTCCTGGGCGCGCTCGTGCAGCAGGCTGGTCATCTTGCCCAGAGCCTCCAGCGACTCGGCAGTCAACGACACGCGAGTGCTCAATTGCTCTACCGTGTCGATCGACTCGCGCAGGCTCACGGCCTGCGTATCCGTACGGCGCGAGAGTGCCATGCCCTCGTCCGCCACCACCCGCCCGGCTTCCTCGACGCGGACAGCGCTCGTGCGGATCTCGGCCACCATCGCCGACATGCGTTGGCCCAGGCGCTCGACGAGCAACCCCATGCTGGCCAGTTCATCACGCCCATGGAGTTCAGTGACCTCGGACAGATCGCCATCGGCGAATCGCTCGAGCCGCCGGGTCAATGCCTTCACCGAACCATGAAAGCTCCAATAGAACAGCAAACCCAGGCCCCAGACCATGAACAAGGCCAGTGCGACCAGACCGAATGCCCTCCATTGCTCGTGCCGGATCATGCTTTCGCGGGCCGTCAGTTCTCCCTGCAACTGACCAAGCCATTCGTCATGCAGGCCGGCGATCGAGGTCGTTGCGCGCATCCCTGCGTCGTTGACCTGCTGTGCGTCTGCACTCAATGCCTCGGCGCCAAAGGCCTCCTTCCATTGGCCAGCCAAAGCCTCGGACTGGCGCAGCATGTCGCTCCAATGCGGCGGTAGAGCGCCGCCTGCACGCCGCAGGGCTTCAACACGGCCCTTGAGGAGATCTATCTGTTTCTGGATCGCGCTGGCCTGTGACAGGATTCTGGCGCGCTCGACGCCGTTGGCGTCGCCTCTGGCCAGGAAGCTACCAGCCTCCGCCCGGGTTTGCATCACCTGTGCGGCCAGGGGCATCAGCCGCTCGATCGTCAGGTCCATCTTCAAATAAGACGCGGCCTCTGGTTCATAGAGCAAGCCAGAGCGCTCCGCCACGAGCAGCGCCCACTCTCGCAAGGCATCGTTGGCCTCGGCATGCCGAGCCAGCAGGGCGCGGCGGTCACCGTTCAAGGCCAAGCCAGGAAGGCCGACCAGGCCACGCCTTGCAGACGCGAACTGATCTGCCGGAAGCAACGCCGGCTCCGCCGCAATGAGCGCGTCCATCTGGCCAATGGACAGTGTCAGGTTGCGGGCAGCCGCAGGCAGCGCCGCCATCGCGATCTCGTCGCCGTGAGCGGCCCGCGCCATCAGGGCGCCGTGCTCCCCGGTGCTGCGCACCAGATTCATGGCGGCGGCCGTTGCGCGTGAACCCTTCAACTCTCGCTGGGTGTCTTCGAGACGCGTGGCCGCACTCGTCCAATTGACGGCCAGCAGGAACAGGAGTGGTACGGTGAGGCAGGCCCCAAGCAACAGCAGCTTGGGAACCAGCCCCACGTGGCGCATCATCCGGACGCCCCGGCGGACAGGATTGGAGAACAGGTTCATCGTAGCCTCTCGTGCGCCGTCACTCGAAGACGAAGTGCTGCATGGAGCGCTTCAGGTTGTCGCCCTGCTCTCGCAGGCCGGCAGAGGCATGTGCCAACTGGTCGACCA
The DNA here is from genome assembly GCA_964369025.1 of uncultured Ideonella sp. Taxonomy (GTDB): domain Bacteria; phylum Pseudomonadota; class Gammaproteobacteria; order Burkholderiales; family Burkholderiaceae_C; genus Ideonella. The sequence continues at coordinate 14,724 of CAYJEC010000028.1, forward strand.
TTCGGGCATTGCCGCCGGCCGAATCCTCCACATCGCGGGCGATCTCGACCACCTCCTGCGACTGGCTGCGCCCGGTGCGGGTGAGGCGAACAATCTCGATCACGATGCCCGAGACCTCGGCAATTCGCTCGTCGGTGTGGCGAACCGCCTCGCCCACACGTTCGGTGAGCATGCCGCCCTGCTCGATCTCGGCCACCGAGGCGTTCACGATGC
>CAYJEC010000029.1:0-14731 GCA_964369025.1 uncultured Ideonella sp.
TGATTTGTATGGTGGCCTGGGGCGGAATCGAACCACCGACACGCGGATTTTCAATCCGCTGCTCTACCAACTGAGCTACCAGGCCAAGGGAGCCCAAGACTATATCACGGGGCTCCGCCGCGCCGGTTGCGCGAGAGATCCACGCCCAATTGCTTGAGCTTGCGGTACAGGTGGGTGCGCTCCAGGCCGGTCTTCTCGGCCACGCGGGTCATGGAGCCGTTCTCGCGGGCGAGGTGAAACTCGAAGTAGCTCTTCTCGAAGGCGTCGCGGGCTTCGCGCAATGGGCGGTCGAGGTCGAAGCTCTGCTCGGCCTGTGGCCCGAAATCTGGCGGGACGGTGGGCAAGCCCATGCCGCCGGTCATGGCGGCCTCCACCGTCAGCGGGGCATCGGCGTGGTGGTTCAAGAGGTGCACGGGCGCGGCCACGCTGCCGGGAGCCGGGGCGGGCTTGGCCGGCGTGCGGGCCAGGCTCTGCTCCACGGCACGCAGCAGTTTCTGCAGCGTGATCGGCTTCTCCAGAAAGGCAATGGCGCCGTACTTGGTGGCCTCGACGGCGGTGTCGATGGTGCCGTGGCCGCTCATCATGATGACCGGCATGTTGAGCAGGCCGGTGGCGCCCCACTCCTTGAGCAGGGTGATGCCATCCACGTCGGGCATCCAGATGTCCAGCAGCACGAGATCGGGGCGCGCGCGGTCGCGCGCTGCACGCGCCTGGGCGGCGTTCTCCGCCAGTTCGATGGTGTGCCCCTCGTCGGTGAGGATCTCCGACAGGAGGGCGCGGATGCCCATCTCGTCATCCACTACAAGAATCGTTGCCATGCATATCCGCGGTCGGCTGCGCCCGGCGCCGGCTCAAGCCGGTGGGGGCGGTGTCGGATCCGCGTGGGGTTCCAGTTCAGTGAAGCTCGAAAATGATAACGAAACCTGGGCACCGGCCGGCGCACCACCCTCCCCGCCCCGTGTGGGCAGGTTGACGATGCGCACGCTGGCACCATGTTCGTCGGCGATCTTCTTGACCACGGCGAGCCCCAGGCCCGTGCCTTTGCTCTTGGTGGTCACATAGGGTTCGAAGGCGCGCTTCTGCACTTTCTCAGCGAACCCGGGCCCATTGTCCGTCACTTTCAGCCGCACCACGCGCGGGCGCCCATCAGGGTGGTGCTCGGCCTCGGTGGCCAGCAGCACGCGTGCGTCAGCGCGCCCGGCGCAGGCGTCCAGCGCGTTCTGCACCAGGTTGTGGATGACCTGGCGCAGTTGTGTGGGGTCGCCTTGAAGCCAAGGCAATCCGCTGGCGCACTGGGCTGTCAGGTGGCCTTGCTCCTGCGCATCGCCGTACAGGGCCAGCACTTCGGCCACCAGGGCGTTCAGGTCCACCGGCTGCATTTGGGCGGCGGGCAGGCGCGCGTAGTCGCGGAACTCGTTGACCAGCGTCTTCATGGCCTGCACCTGGTTGACGATGGTGGCCACCGAGCGGACCAGCATCGCCTGGTCGGCGGGCTCGGCGAGCTTGGCCTCGAGCTTGTGCTGCAGGCGCTCGGCAGACAGCTGGATCGGTGTCAGCGGGTTCTTGATCTCATGCGCCAGGCGACGCGCCACCTCGCCCCAGGCTGCCGTTCGCTGAGCCGACACCACCTCGGTGATGTCATCAAAGACCAACAGCCGCGCGCGGCCGGGCAACCAGGCACCGCGCACCAGCAGGGTGATGGTTTGGCCCTCGGCGCCGCCCTGCTGCAACTCGAATGCATCCTGCCACTCGCCGTCGCCCGCGCTCGGCTGGTGCTTCTCGAAGCGCTGCCAGACCCCGTCGGCAAAGGCCTCCAGGCCCGCCACGGTGCGCAGCTCGCGGCCCACGTGGGCCGACAGCGGTGCGCGCAGGATGCGGGTGGCGCCGGGATTCACCGTGTCGATGTGGCGCTCGCGGTCGAACACGATGACGCCGGCGGTGAGGTTGTCCAGGATGGTCTGCAGCCGGGTGCGGGCGCTGTCGAGCTGGCGCATGCTGGCCTCGGCCTGGCCGCGCGCGCTGCCGAGTTGCTCGGTCATGTCAGCGAAGCTGCGGGTCAGCCCGCCGATCTCGTCGCGTGACGCAAACACAGGCTTGGCGCCCAGATCGCCCGCGGCCACCTGGCGCACACCCTCGGCCAGCATCAGCAGCGGGCGTGCCATCTGATTGCCCAGCACCACCGCCAGCAGCACCGCACCGAAGACCGAAAGCACCAGCGTCAGCGTCAAGGTGCCGATGTACATGCGGCGCAGGCCCTCGCGCGCCAGGATGCGCTGCTGGTACTCACGGTAGGCGGCCTGAACCACCAGGGCGTTGCCGGTCAGCGCGCGTGGCAGGGCCTGCACCACCATCAGGTAGCGGTCCTCTGCGCTGAGGGACAGGCTGGCCGAGGGCACCACGGCCAGCGCACGCGCCCGCGCCGCAGAGCCGGGCGTGGCGCCGATCTCGTCCTCCAGGCCCTCCAGCTGGCTGGCCGCGCGATCCTGCCGGGCCCGCTTGAGCAAGGGAGCCGCCGGCCTGTCCGCGCCGAACTGCGGGCTGGCACCGGTGGTGACCTGCACCCGGCCGTCGGCACCCAGCAGGGTCACCTCGTCGGCGCCCAGCTGCTCGCGCAGGCGCTCCAGCACCAGGGTGTTGGTCTTGGCATTCGGTTCGCCGAGCCGCTCGGCGGCGGTGCGGGTCTTGGCGACGAGATCGGCCGCCAGCGCATCCAGCGTGTCCTTGCCCAGGGCCAGGCCGGCATCCAGCGCGCGCTCGACGCGTGTGTCGAACCAGGCCTCGATGCTGCGCGAGACGAACTGGTAGCTGACCATGTAGATCAGCGCGCCAGGCAGCACGCCCACGAGTGCAAAGATGCCCGCCAGTTTCAGCAGGAGGCGGCTGCCAAACTTGCCTTGCCGATAGCGCATGGACAGCCGTGTTCCGGCGCCGACGATGAAAAGCATCAGCAGCGTGGCGACCGCCACGTTGACCCAGAACAGCCAGACGAAGTGCCGCTCATACCGGCTGGGGCCCTGGGCGAGCAGCGACAGCACGAAGGCCAGCACCAGGCCCATGCCCGCCGCCAGCAGCAGCGCCACGCCCCAGCCCCAGCGTGACAGCGGCTTCATGTCAGGCCCCGGGCCCGCACGCCATGAACAGGGTCACGGATCGATCTTCACTTTGCGCTCGACCGACAGCTGCCAGTCGGCCTGGGCCGCGAGGTCGAGCTGCATGGGCCGGGGCAGCTGGTTGTTGTCCAGCCGGTAGCTGAACTCCAGGTAGTAGCGCTCGCCGGGCTCGAGTTGATCGGCGTCGGCCACCTTCCAGCGCGAGGCGCGGGCGGCCATGTTCAGGGCCTCGTCGGCGCTGGGATAGCTCTGGCTGAGCGTGCCGAAGCCCAGACGCCAGCTGGAGGTGAGCGGCTGGTAGGACAGCCGCCAGGTGCGGGTGACGCGCGAGACGCGTTCGTCCCGCCAGTACCAGCGTGACCGGAACAACGTGGCCTGCGCCACGAAGTAGATCGGCACGCCGCGTTGCATGGCGTCTTCCACGGCCTTGCTGAGCCCTGGCTTGGCGACGAAGTCCAACAGCAGGGCGCCCTCGCTGCGGGTGACCTCGAAGGCCGTCAGGTCGATCCCCTGGGCCCGAGCCGGCCCGGCGAGCAGCAGCCACAACGCACCCAGCCAGATACCCACCGCGCGAAGGACACGGTGTGCAGCGGGTGCGGGAGCCGTGCGAGCGCGGTTCACGGTCTGGCGAGGGTCAGGGTTTGTGCAGCAGGGCGTAGAAAAAGCCGTCGGCCAGGGCAGCCTCGGGCATCGTGCTGGCATTGTCGGGCAGCGGCAGCAGGTGGCCGGGCGAGAGGGGATCGTGGCGCACCGCTTCGGGGCCCAGCCGTTGCAAAAATGCGTCGATCTGCTCGGAGCCCTCGGCCTTGAAGATCGAGCAGGTGGCATAGAGCAGCCGCCCGCCGGGCTTCAACAGCGGCCACAGCGCGTGCAGCAACTCGGCCTGAGTGCGGGCCAGGGTGTGGACGTCTTCAGGCCGCCGCAGCCAGCGGATGTCCGGGTGGCGGCGGACGATGCCCGACGCCGTGCAGGGCGCGTCGAGCAGGATGGCGTCGAAAGGCTGGCCGTCCCACCAAGTGCTCGGCTGGCGGGCATCGGCGGCGCGGGTCCGCACGGTCGGGCCCGCCAGCCCGAGGCGGTGCAGGGTTTCGTCGACCCGGGCCAGGCGGGAGGGGTCTGCATCCAGCGCCAGCAGATCCAGCCCCGGCTCGCGTTCGAGCAGGTGGGCCGTCTTGCCGCCCGGGGCGGCGCAGGCGTCGAGAACCCGGGCGCCCGCGGGCAGGGCGGCAGCGCCTTCGCCCAACAGCAGCGGGGCGGCGCGCTGGGCAGCCAGGTCCTGCACCGACACCTCGCCCTGGGCGAAACCCGGCAGGCGGTCCACCCCGCAAGGCTGGGCCAGCACCAGAGCCTGGCCCAGCAGCGGGTTGGCCACCGGCTGGGAGGCCAGCCCGGCGGTGGCCAGGCGCTGCTGGTAGTCAGCGGCGGCCAACTTCCGGCAGTTCACCCGAAGCGCCATCGGCGGGCGGCTGTTGGCCTGGGCCAACAAGGCCTGCCAGCCGGCGGGCCAGTCGTGGCGCAGACGCGCCACCCACCAGTCAGGGTGGTTCCACGCCCCCAGGACAGAGCGCTCGGCCTGGGCCACGATGGCGTTGCGCTCGCGGATGAAGCGGCGCAGCACGGCGTTGATGAAGCCGGCTGCGGCCGGCACCTTGTGTCGCGCCGCTGTCACGGCCTGGTCGACCAGGGTGTGGTCCGGGTACGGCGGCGCGTCGTCGGGCCACAGCAAAGCCAGCGCACTGACCAGCAACGCATCGACGTTGGGCGGCGGGTTGCGGGGCGCCAGCGCCTCGCGCGCCGCGCTGGCGCTGCCCAGGCGGCGCAACACGGTGAAGGCCAGTGACTGGGTTCCCGGGCGCGCCGCCGGCGGGCACGCGGCCAGCACCTCGGTCAGCGAACGGCCGCCGCGAACGGCTTGCACGGCGTCGGCGGTCAGCTCGAGCAGGCGCGACAGTGCGGGCGAGGAGGCTTGCGACGTCATCGATGGAGTCTAACCACCGTGCCGGAAAGGGTCGGCCGCGCGGGGCCACAATCTCCGCATGCCAGCCAATCCAAACCCCACCTCGGCGCTGATCCTGCATGCAGAGGATCTGGCCCGGCTTCCCGCGTCGGAGCGCATCCGCTACCGGTTGATCGGCGCCGACCGGCGCTACCACGCGAACGACAACATCTCGGCCTTTGTCCAGGAAGGCGAGTTGGAGGAGTTGAAGGCCGAGGTGCAGTCCCGCATGGCCGAGGTGCTGAAGGCGCTGGTGATCGACACCGACAGCGACCACAACACCCAGGACACCGCCAAGCGCGTGGCCAAGATGTTCATCGAGGAGGTCTTCCGCGGCCGCTACCGGCCGATGCCCGAGGTGACCGAGTTCCCCAACATCTCGCGCCTGAACGAGCTGATGATCGTCGGGCCCATCACGGTGCGCAGTGCCTGCTCGCACCACATGTGCCCCATCCTCGGCAGGATCTGGATCGGTGTGCTGCCCAACGAGCATTCGAACCTGATCGGCCTGTCCAAGTACGCCCGGATCGCCGACTGGATCATGACGCGCCCGCAGATCCAGGAGGAGGCGGTGATCATGCTGGCAGACGCCCTGCAGGACCGCGTCAAGCCCGACGGGCTGGCCATCGTGATGGAGGCAGACCACTTCTGCATGCAGTGGCGCGGCGTGAAGGACAACGACTCGGCCATGACCAACAGCGTGATGCGTGGCGCCTTCCTGAAAGACGCCAACCTGCGGCGCGAGTTTCTCTCGCTGTTGACCAAGAAAGGCGGATGACCCGATGCTCGTTCGACTCATGTACGCCAGCCGCGCCGCCAGGCCGATGGATCCAGAGGAACTCGCCGCGATCCTGCGGCAATGCCGCAGCGCCAACCCGAAACAAGGCATCACCGGCTTGCTGTGCAATTCAGATGGCCTGTTCCTTCAGGTGCTCGAAGGTGGCCGCACGGCGGTGAACAAGCTCTACAACCGGATCGTCGCGGACAGCCGCCACACTGACGTGACGTTGCTGAACTACGAGGAGATCGGTGAGCGCCGTTTCGCCGGCTGGGCGATGGGCCAGGTGCAACTGGCCCGCCTGAACCCGGCGCTGCTGCTGAAGTACTCCGAGTCGGCGACGCTGGATCCCTACGCCGTCTCCGGCCTGGCCACCGCAGCGCTCTTCGACGAGTTGGTGGCCACCGCAGCGGTGATGTGCCAGAACTAGCCTCTACAGGTTCGGCGTCGGCCGCATACCGAACAGGCGTCCCACCCAGCGCGTGGGGAACTCGGCCAGCGATTCGCTGTAGGACGTGGCTGCGGCACCGAAAGCCTGCCTCGCAAAGGCCAGGCGGGGGCCGATCTCGGCGAGTTGCGTCCGCAAGGGCTGCACCGGCTCGCTGCCGGCCAACTCGGGCCGTTGTTCCAGCAGGGCCTGCAGCCGGGCCAGGGGCGAGGCCAGTTCGCCCTCTGCCACCACCCAGGCCATCAAGGCGCCCTCCTGCCACGGGCGGGCCCGCACGGCCTGCGCGGCAGCGCGCTGGCGCTTCTCGGCCGATGCCAACGCAGCCAGCGTGGTGGCCTCGTCGGCCAGCGGCTCGTTCAAGGCGGCGATGAGCGGCTCGATCAGGCTGGCACGGCGGGCCAATTGCTCGTCGATCTGCGCCCAGGCCGCGCCGATTGCACCCCGCAACCGGACCAGTCTGTTGTAGGCGCCGACGATCCAGAACAGCAACAGCGCCGCCCCTGCCAGCTTCAGCAGGCTCGGCGCCCAAGCGGGCCAGAATTCGGTCACGCGCGGGCCTGCCAGGTCGCATGCCCGGCCGCGCGCAGGCGGCATGCCGGGCAGGCTCCGCAGCCGTATCCCCAGGCGTGGCGCAGCCCCCGCTCACCCAGATAGCAGGTATGGGTGTGTTCGGCCACCAGCCCGTTCAGCGCCGCGCCGCCCAAGGTGTCGGCCAGGGCCCAGGTGTCGGCCTTGTCGAGAAACATCAGGGGCGTTTCCACGGTCATTGGCGTGTCCAGTCCCAGGGACAACGCCACCTGCATCGCCTTCATCGTGTTGTCGCGGCAATCGGGGTAGCCGGAGTAGTCGGTCTCGCACATCCCGCCCACCAGCACAGGCAGACTGCGGCGGTGTGCCAGGGCAGCGGCGAAGGTCAGGAAGAGCAGGTTGCGGCCCGGCACGAAGGTGTTGGGCAAACCGTCTTCCCGGAGCGCGATCTCTCGCTCACGGGTCAGCGCGGTGTCCGCGATCTGCCCGAGCAGGGCGAGATCAAGCAGGTGGTCCTCGCCCAGCCGGGTGGCCCACCGGGCGTCCAGCGCTGCCAGTTCACGGCGCACCACCGGGCGGCAATCGAGCTCGACACGGTGGCGCTGGCCGTAGTCGAAACCCAGCGTCTCGACGCGGTCGAAGCGGCTCAGCGCCCAGGCCAGGCAGACGGTGGAGTCCTGCCCGCCAGAGAACAGCACCAGCGCGCCGGACCTTGGGTCAGCGCGTGACATGGCCCCGTTCGGTGTCCGCCCACAGCGGGGCCTGCGCGGCCAGCACGGCCGTGACCTCCACCGGCTCGGCCGGCTCGGTGAGCGGCACACGCCGAGCGCCAGGTTGCAGCACGCGCTGGAACCAGCCCACGTCGTGCCAACGGCCGAGCTTGAATCCAGCGTCGCGGTACACGCCCACGGGCTCGAACCCCATCGCCTTGTGCAGGCCCACGCTGGCCTCGTTGGGCAGGGTGACGCCGGCGTAGGCGCTGCGGAACCCTTGTTCGGCCAGCAGCGTGAGCAAGGCCCCGTACAGACCCCGCCCGACGCCCTGCCGCCAGCGATCCGGTTTCACGTAGACAGAGGTGGTCACTGACCAGCGGTAGCAGGACCGCTGGGCGAATGCCCCCGAATAGGCGTAGCCGAGGATCTCGCCGTCGCGCTCGCTGACCAGCCAGGGCCAGCGTGGCAGGGTCTGGACGATTCGCTCGGCCATCTCGGCCGGGCCAGGCGGCAAGGTCTCGAAGCTGATCGGCGTGTCGCGCACGGCCGGTGCGTAGATGGCGGCGATGGCCGGCGCGTCGGCTTCAGTGGCCAGGCGGATCATGTCCGGACCTCACCTTGGCCCAGCACCACCCACTTCATCGAGGTCAGGCCCTCCAGGCCCACCGGGCCTCGGGCGTGCAGCTTGTCTGTCGAGATGCCGATCTCGGCCCCCAGGCCGTATTCGAACCCGTCTGCGAAGCGTGTGCTGGCGTTGACCATCACACTGGCCGAATCCACCTCACGCAGGAAGCGCATCGCGCTGGGGTGATGGGTGGTGAGGATGGCGTCGGTGTGGTGCGAGCCGTGGCGGTTGATGTGGGCGATGGCCTCGTCGAGTGAATCCACCACCTTCACGCTGACGATGGGCGCCAGATACTCCTCGGCCCAATCGGCTTCGGTGGCATCGGCCAGTACCGCGCCGGGCACGCTGGCCAGCAAGGCGCGGGCCCTCGGGTCGCAGCGCATCTCGACGCCCTTGGCAGCGAACACGGCGCCGATGCGCGGCAGGAAGGCGGCGGCCTGGGCGGCGTGCACCAGAAGCGATTCAGTGGCGTTGCAGGGGCTGTACTTCTGGGTCTTGGCGTTGTCGGTCACCCGCAGTGCCTGCTCGAGATCCACCTCGGCATCGACATAGGTGTGGCAGTTGCCGTCGAGGTGCTTGATCACCGGCACCCTGGATTCGGCGCTGATGCGTTCGATCAGGCCCTTGCCCCCGCGCGGGATGATCACGTCCACCGACTCTGGCATCGTGATCAATTGGCCCACGGCCGCGCGGTCGGTGGTCTCGACCAGTTGCACGCCGGCTGCCGGCAAGCCGGCTTCCATCAGTGCCTCCTGCACCAGGCGCCACAGCGCGAGGTTGCTGCGCAGCGCCTCGGAACCGCCGCGCAAGATGCAGGCGTTGCCGCTCTTGATGGCCAACGAGGCCGCCTCGATGGTGACGTTGGGTCGGCTCTCGTAGATCATGCCGAACACCCCGAGCGGCACGCGCATCTGGCCCACGCTGATGCCGCTCGGCCGGCGGCGCACACCGCTGATCTCGCCCACCGGGTCGGGCATGGCGGCAAGTTGCTGGCAGCCTTCGGCCACGTTGGCCAGCACCTGGGGCGTCAGGCGAAGGCGGTCCACCATCGGGGCCGACAACGAAGCCGCCTCCGCAGCGGCGATGTCGACCGCGTTGGCGGCCTGGAGGGCTGGGCCGGCTTCGCGCAGGAGGCGGGCCAACGCCAGCAAGGCGTCGTTCTTGGCCTGGGTGCCAGCACGGGCCATCTCGGCGCTGGCGGCACGAGCGGCTGCGCCCAGATGGGCCATGTAGGCGGGGATATCGTGCGCGGTCATGTGCCCGATTTTCCCTGAATCCGGCGCCGGCCGGAACGGGCCGTTCAGAGAAGGTAAGCCGCCACCTTGCGGACGCGGGCTTCGGCCTGCCCGAAGGCGCCGGCACGCTGGTCGGCGCGGGCGGCAGACAACTCACTGCCCACCAGCAACTGGGCCATCAGCGACGCCGATTCGGCGCTGGCGCCCGCAGGGTTCTGGCGCAACATGGAGCGCATGGCGTCGAACCGCTCCATGTCGCCGGCGTCGGCCTGCATCAGGGCCAGGGTGGTCAACGTGCGGTCACGCTCGCTGCCGCGCTGGGCATCGGCGGAGGTGGCCAATTGGACGGCAGCCTGGAACAACTCTGGCGCGCCGATGCCGTCGGTGCGGCTCGCCAGGGCGCGAAGTTCCTCGGCCTGGCGCGCCAACGCACCCAGGCGGTTCCAGGATTTCAGGACGTCAGTCAGCAGTTCGTCGGCCTTGGCAGGTTGGCCGATCAGCGTCTGCGCCCGCGCCCTCAACGCCTGCAACTGCAGCAGGGCGTGGCGCCCGCGGGCCTGGTTGGCCAGGGCATCGAGTTGCCCCACCAGCGACTGGGCCTGGGACCAGCGGCCGAGCCGCGCATGGCGAGCCAACTGGGAGACCAGCAGGTCTCCGGTGTCGATGAGCCAGTCATCGATGGCGCTCTGCCGGGTGGTGGCGTCAGGAATGCCCTTGAGTGTCTCGCCAGCGTCGGCCAGGCAGGCCAGCGCCAGCGCATCGGGCACGTTGTCGTGACGCGCCAGCACGGTGGCCACACGGCCCAACAAGGCGCCTCGCATGGCGGGAGACTCGATGACATGCGCGGTCCCACGCAGCGCGGTGACCGCACGGTCCACCTCGCTGGGCGCCAGTTCGCGAACGGCCCAGGCTCGCAGCAGAGTCTCCGCACGCTGGGCGCTGTCGGCCAGCATGGGCTCGCGCGCCACGGCCGCGTCGGCCTGGACCCGAGCCAGTACCTCACGTGCCCGTGGTCCTTGGCCGAACTCGGCCAGCTGCACCGCCAGGTCGGCGGCGAGCCGGCTGCGCAGAGTCAATGGCAACGGTGGGACGGCACCGGCCACGCTGAGCTTGGGGCCGCTGCCCGGGCCGGCTGCGGTGGGTTCGGCGGCGGCCTGGGCCAGGCCCGGCGGCAACTGGTCTCCCGGCAGCAACATCCCGGCCGAACCCGTGACACCCTGCGCCTGGGCCACGGCCTGTTCCAGCGTGACGGCACGCCCCTTGGCGCGCTCTGCGCGGGCGATCTGAACCAGCGATTCGGCACCCAGGTTGTCGGGCCCCACCAGGGCCTGATTGGCCCGCGCCGCGCCCGAAGTGGCCACCGGTTCGGGAGCCGGCGGTGCACCCAACGCGCTGAGCACCATGTCGATGGACAGGGCGGCTGCGGACGGGGAGTCGACCGCTGCGCCCCAGGGCCAGGACAAGCGCCCGAGTGCGAAGGCCAGCACGGCAACCAGCGCCAGCGCGAACACCCAAAGCCCCCAGCGCGGTCCCCGCCGGCGGCGCGCCCGTGCCGGCGGCGCTTCAGTCGGCCCGCGTGTGGCCGGCTGGGAGGCCAGGCCCGAGGGCTCGGAGTCGTGCCCGCTGTCGGGCGGGATCTCGACCCCAACGTCGCCGGACTGCAGGGCCGCACCGTACGGAGCGCTGTATTCGGCCACGAGGCGCGCCACAGGTGCCGACGGAGGCGCCACGCGGTCGTAGGCTTCGTTCAGGTCGAACTCCATGTCCTCGGGCGCCACAGCCACCGGCACCGGGGTTGGCGAGGGGGCCACGACCGGCGCTGGCGCATGGCTGGGAAGGCGCTTGACCTCGACCTTCAGGCCGACGGTGGTCAGTTGGTAGGCCGTCTTGCGCGCGCGCCCTTCGTCCACGGCACGGCGGACCTGCACATAGGGCACGGAGCGCAGGGCCTCGGCGATGCGGCTGGCATGCTCGAAGGTCATGCCGGCTTGATCGACGGCGCGCCGCTCGACCTCCTCCGGCGTCAGCCCCCGCGGCAGGCGGACGAAGACATCGAAGCGAGGCTCTTCGTCAGGTCGGTCCAGCGGGAGGGGTCGGCTGTCCATGCAGGATAAGGAGGCGAATCGATGGCGGTGACGATGGCGGCGCGCGACACAGCGGCCATCCACCGGCGCCCCACCACGGCGTCAGGATAGCGGCATTCTTTCACGCTGACGGGAATCTCACGGCCCGTTACGGCTCGGGAAACCCCTCAGGGCATGTTATCGAGCGCTGCAAGCACCGCCAACCAGAGAGGCGCGGTGACCATGAAAGCAATGGTCGAGACCACGATGGCAGCGGTCGTCTCGGCCTCCAGCGCGCCATAGCGTTGGCTGAAGATCAGCGCATTGCTGCCGATCGGCATCGCGGCCATCATCACCGCCACCGACAGCGGCAGCCCGCGCAGGCCGAACCCCAGGTGGGCCACGCCCAGCACCACCGCAGGCAGCAGCACCAGCTTCAGTGTCGCCACCGCCACCGCACCACGCAGCCCGCCGGCCAGCCCGTAGTACGCCAGCGACATCCCGATCAACACCAGGCACAGCGGCACGACCCCTGTGCCCAGCATCTGCAGGGTCTCGTCGATCACCGGCGGCAGCGGCAGCCCCAAACCGTTCCAGGCGAGGCCCGCCACCACCGGGAGCACGACCGGGTGGATCACCGTGTTGCGCAGGGTCAGCATCAGCGTGCGCCGCAGGCTGGCCGAGGCGTCGGCCAACGCGCGCTCGCGCGCCAGGTCGAGCTCGACCAGCGTGGTCAGCACCGACAGCAGGATCAGCGCATGCAGGCTGATGATGGTGACGTGGATCGCCAGCCCCGCCTCGCCGAACACCGCTGCGGCCATCGGCAGGCCCACCTGCAGGCCATTGCCGAAAGTGGCCGAGATCGCCCGCACGCACGGCAGCGCCACCGGCGCACCGGGCCGCCGCCAACGGTAGAAGGCGTATACGGCGAGCAGCACCAGCACCGTCGGCACGAAGTACGCGGCCAGCGTGCCCCAAGGCATGGTGGCGAAATCCTGGCGCGCGGTGGTGCGGAACAACAGCGCCGGCACGAAGATGTAGAACGCGGCATTGCTGAGCACCCGCGCCGGGTCGTTGTCGCCCAGCCAGCGCATGCGGCCGGCGAACCAACCCAGCGCCACCGCCAGCATCACGGCCAGCAGCTTGTAGGCGACGGCCAAAGTCACCGGGAGGGTCTCACTTGCGGCCGTACTTCGCCGTGAACTGCGCCATGCCCAGGCGGTTGGCGTTGATCATGTAGCCGACCAGGGCGGCGGTGGCGTCGGGCGGGATCTCCAGTTTCTCGGTCTTCAGTGCGTGCACGGTGAAGACATAGCGGTGCGGCTTGTCGCCCGGGGGCGGGCAGGCGCCGCCGAAACCGGGGCCGCCGAAATCAGTGCGGCCCTGCGCGCTGCCGGCGGGCAAGGCCTTGCCGTCGGCGGTGCCGGCGCCCTCCGGCAGGCTGGTGGTGCTGGCGGGGAGGTTATAGACCACCCAGTGCCACCAGCCCGAACCGGTGGGCGCGTCGGGGTCGTAGACGGTGACCGCATAGCCCTTGGTGCCGGCCGGAGCGCCCTTCCACTCCAGCGCGGGCGAGATGTTCTTGCCGGTGCAGCCGAAGCCGTTGAACACCTGGGCCGCGGTCAGCGTGCTGCCGGGCTTGATGGTGGGGCTGGCCAGCGTGAAGCCGGCAGCCTGCGCGGAACCGGCGGCCACCAGGGCAGCGGCGGCCAGGAAAGAGGCGATTCGAGCGGTCATGGGGGTCTCCTGGGTGGTCTGGGAAGAACCGGATGATGCCGTGATTGCCCGCGGGCTGTCGGGCTGCGGTATCTTGGCGGCCATGAAGATTGGCATTCTCGGCACCGGGGCGGTGGGCGGTTACTACGGCGGGCTGTTGGCGCGCGCCGGGCTGCCGGTGGTGTTCATCGGCCGGCCCGCACAGGTGGCGAGCCTGCAGCGCGACGGCCTGCTGCTGCAGACCCAGGCCTTCACCGAGCGGGTGCCCGTGGTGGCCCACGCTGAAGCGTCGGCCCTGGCGGGCTGCGAACTGGTGCTGTGCTGCGTGAAATCCGGCGACACCGAGGCCGCCGCAGCACAGTTGGCCCCCCACCTGGGACCGGCCACGGTGGTGCTGAGCCTGCAGAACGGCGTCGACAACGCGGCGCGCCTTGCGGCAGCGTTGTCGCAGTTGACCGTCGCCGCCGCCGTCGTCTATGTGGCCGCGGCCATGGAGGCCCCTGACCATGTGCGCCACCACGGGCGTGGCGAGCTGGTGCTGGCGCGCTGGGCGCCTGCAGCCGGGCAGGTCACGGCGGAGGCGGTGCAAGCCGTGTTCAGCCAGGCCGGCATCGCCGTCGAGCTGGCCGACGATGTGGACGCCGCGTTGTGGAGCAAGCTGGTGCTGAACTGCGCCTACAACGCCTTGTCCGCCATCAGCCGCCAACCCTATGGCGTGCTGATCCGTGCCGAAGGGGTAGAGGCCGTGATGGTCGACGTGGTTGCCGAATGCCAGGCCGTGGCCCGAGCCAGCGGCGTGGCATTGCCCGACCCCTGGCCCGCAGTGCTTCGCATTGCCGCCAGCATGCCCGGCCAGCATTCATCCACCGCGCAGGATCTGGCGCGCGGCAAGCCCAGCGAGATCGACCATCTGAACGGCTTCATCGTGCGGCGCGGACAGGCGCTGGGTGTGCCCACGCCGGTCAACCGCGCGCTGCATGCACTGGTCAAGCTGCTGGAGGCGCCGATGGCCTCCTAGAATCAGGGGTTTTCCGGAGAACCCCTGTGGCCGCCACCATCCTTCAGCAGCTCCCCGCCGGCCAGCGTGTCGGCATCGCCTTTTCCGGCGGCCTGGACACCAGCGCCGCCGTGCACTGGATGCGCGCCAAGGGTGCCATCCCCTGCGCCTACACCGCGCACCTCGGACAGCCCGACGAAAGCGACTACGACGAGATTCCGCGCAAGGCACTGGCCTATGGCGCCGAGATCGCCCGCCTGATCGACTGCCGGGCGCAGCTGGTGGCCGAGGGCATCGCCGCCATCCAGTGCGCGGCCTTCCACATTTCCACCGGCGGCGCCACCTACTTCAACACCACACCGCTCGGCCGCGCCGTGACCGGCACCGCGCTGGTGGTGGCGATGCGCGACGACGGCGTCAACATCTGGGGCGACGGCAGCACCTACAAGGGCAACGACATCGAGCGCTTCTACCGCTACGGCCTGCTGTGCAACCCCGCGCTGCGCATCTACAAGCCCTGGC
>CAYJEC010000030.1:0-14500 GCA_964369025.1 uncultured Ideonella sp.
CGACGCCCTTGGACTTCAGGAAGGCGCGCAGGATCTTGTTGGTGGTGCGCGGGTACACGTAGTCGGTGCCCAGCAGCACGAAGCGCTTGGCCGAGCCGCCGTCCTTGCTCATCAGGTACTCGACGGCGGGGATGGCCTGCTGGTTCGGCGCGGCGCCGGTGTAGAACACGTTCTTGCTGAGCTCTTCACCCTCGTACTGCACGGGGTAGAACAGCAGCGAGTTGGTTTCTTCGAAGACCGGCAGGACCGACTTGCGGCTGACCGAGGTCCAGCAGCCGAAGACCACGGCCACCTTGTCCTGGGTGATCAGCTGCTTGGCCTTCTCGGCGAACAGCGGCCAGTTCGAGGCCGGGTCGACGACCACCGGCTCCAGCTTCTTGCCGAGCAGGCCACCCTTGGCGTTGATCTCGTCGATGGCCATCAGCACGGTGTCCTTCAACACCGTTTCTGAGATCGCCATCGTGCCCGACAGGCTGTGCAGCACACCGACCTTGATGGTGTCGGCAGCCTGCGCCCACAGGGGCAGGGACAAGGCGGCTGCGCCCAGCGCGATGGCGCTCAGGCGGTGGGCAAATTGGCGGCGTTGGATCGTCATGGTGGGGGGCTCCTCGGGGATGTGGCCGTGGGTTTGGATGAACAGGGGTCAGCTTAGGGAGAACCCGGCCGCCGGCCTATACGCCACATGGCGTACTGGCCCGCTCCAGCACCCAAGCCAGCCACCCATCCCTCGCCGGCTGCAGCCTGTCGCACGCCACTGCCGGCCGGCCTTCGGCCGTGTTGGAATCGCGCACTTTCAGATTTCAGCCTGTCCGGAGAACCACCATGCTCAGCTTGCAAGGCGTGACCCACGTCTACCCCAATGGCACCCGTGCGCTCGACAACGCCACACTGACCATCCCCACCGGCATGTTCGGCCTGCTGGGCCCCAACGGGGCCGGCAAGTCCACTCTGATGCGCTGCATCGCCACCTTGCAGACGCCCAGCGAGGGCCGCATCCGCTTCGGCGACATCGACGTCATCGCCCAGCCCGAGGCGCTTCGCGCCACGCTGGGCTACCTGCCGCAGGATTTCGGCGTTTACCCGCGCGTCTCGGCCGAGGATCTGCTGGATCACCTGTGCGTGCTCAAGGGCGTGGCCGGCCGTGGCGAGCGGCGGGACACGGTGCAGACCCTGCTGGCGCAGGTGAATCTGTGGGATGTGCGCAAGAAGGCCGTGGCCGGGTTCTCCGGCGGCATGCGTCAGCGCTTCGGCATCGCCCAGGCCCTGATCGGCCAGCCGCGGCTGATCATCGTGGACGAGCCCACTGCCGGCCTGGACCCCGAGGAGCGACACCGCTTCAACAACCTGCTGGCCGAGATCGGCGAGCAGGTGGTGGTGATTCTGTCCACCCACATCGTCGACGACGTGGCGGATCTGTGCCAACGCCTGGCCATCATCCACCAGGGTCGCATCATCGAGATCGGTGCACCGGCCGAGTTGACCCGCACGCTCGCCGGGCGAATCTGGCGCAAGACGGTGGGCAAGGCCGAGGTGGCAGAGTGCCAGGCCCGCCTGCAGGTCATCTCGACCCGGCTGCGCGGCGGCGAGACGCTGGTGCACGTGCTGGCCGACGACCTGCCCGAGCCGGGTTTCGCGCCGGTGGAGGCCACGCTGGAAGACCTGTACTTCGCCACGCTGAGCCAGTCGCGCCGCCAGGCCGCCGCGGCCACGGCGGCTTGAAGGTGGCATCGCCATGCTGACCCACATCGCCGCCTTCGAGGCCCGCTACCAGTTGCGCTCACCGCTGTTCGCGGTGGCCTTCGCGCTGTTCTTCCTGCTCACCTTCGGCGCCGTGACGATGGACGAGATCCAGATCGGCGCCAAGGGCAACGTCAACGTCAACTCGCCCTACGCCATCCTGCAGACGGTGGCCCTGCTCAACGTGTTCGCGATCTTCGTGATCACGGCCTTCGTCGCCAATGTCGTCATCCGCGACGACGAGACCGGCTTCGCACCCATCATCCGCGCCACGCGGGTCGGCAAGTTCGACTACCTGGTCGGCCGTTTCGCCGGCGCATTCGGCATCGCCTTCCTCGTCAGTTGCAGCGTGCCGCTGGCGATGTGGCTGGGCAGCCTGATGCCCTGGCTGGATCCGGAGAAGGTGGGCCCGACGGTTGCCCTGCACTACTTCTACGCGCAGTTCCTGTTCGCGTTGCCGACGCTGCTGGTCATGGCTGCCGGCTTCTTCGCGCTGGCCACGCTGACCCGATCGATGATGTGGACCTATGTCGGCGTGGTCGCCTTCCTGGTGCTCTATGCCACCAGCCGGTTGCTGCTGCGCGACACCGGCAACGACACCGCCGCGGCACTTTCGGACCCATTCGGTGTCAACGCCTTCCTGCAGGCGACGCGCTACTGGACCGCCGCCGATCGCAACACCCGGATGCCTGAGTTGGGCGGCCTGCTGCTCGCCAACCGCGTGCTGTGGCTGGGGATCGGCGGCGCGCTGTTCGCCGCCGCCTACGCCTGGTTCCGTTTCGACGACCGCGCCCAACGCGGTGCCAGGAAGCCGGCGAAGGCTTCCCGGCCGAAGGCTGCCGAGGTGGCTCCGCGCGTCGTGGCCACGCTGCCGGCACCACGCGCCGATGCCGGCACGCGCTGGGCCCAGCTCGCGGCGTTGACCCGCTTCGACATGCGCTTCGTCTTCCGCAGCCCGGCCTTCTTCGTGCTGCTGGCCATCGGTGTGTTCAACGCATTCGGCAGCCTGCGGACCATCATCGATGTGCGCGGGGTGCAGTTCTTCCCGGTCACGCGGGCGGTCGTCGACGCGCTGTCCGGTTCGTTCTCCATGATCCCGACCATCATCGCCATCTACTATGCCGGCGAGCTGGTCTGGCGCGACAGGCAGATGCGCATGCACGACATCGTCGATGCAACCGCCGCCCCGGCCTGGTCCCATCTGGTGCCCAAGGTGCTGGCGATCACCGGCGTGTTGACGGCCACCTATGGCGTCGGCGTGCTCACTGGCGTTCTCTTTCAGCTGGCACTCGGCTACACGAAGCTCGAGCCGATGGCCTACCTGCTGTGGTTCCTGGTGCCCGGCGTGATCACTGGCCTGCAGTTGGCGGTTCTCTCGGTCTTCGTGCAGGTGCTGGTGCCGGTCAAGCCGGCCGGCTGGGCGGTCATGCTGGTCTACGTGGTGGGCACAGTGACATTGAACTCGCTGGGCTACGAGCACAACCTGTACAACTACGGCTTCACCTCGCCGGTGCCTCTGTCCGACATGAACGGCATGGGCCGGTTCTGGATCGGCCGGGCCTGGTTCCAGGCCTACTGGCTCGCCTTCGCGCTGATGCTGGGCGTGTTGGCCTACGGCCTGTGGCGCCGCGGCACGCAGGATGCCCTGCGGCCCCGCTTGAGCGCCCTGCGCCAACGCCTGGCGGGTGCGCCGATGGCCTGGCTGGCCGGCGCCGGCGTGGCCTGGCTGGGCCTGGGTGGCTGGATCTTCTACAACACCAACGTGTTGAACAGCTATGTGCCCGCCACCGAGCGCGAGGCCCAGCTGGCGGCCTACGAAAAGGCCCTGGTGCACCACGCCGACCTGCCCCAACCCACAGTGACCGACGTGACCCTGGCGGTGGACCTGTTCCCGCGCGAGACCCGGGCCGTCACCCGCGGCAGCTATCGGCTGGAGAACCGCAGCGCGGCACCGATCGCCGAGGTTCACGTGCGCTGGGAGTTGAACCTGCAGATGCGAGAGCTGGCACTGGACGGCGCCACCCTGGAGAAGGACCACGGCGACTTCCACTACCGCATCTACCGCCTTGCCACGCCCATGCAACCGGGTGAAGCGCGCACCGTGCGTTTCGAGACCCTGCTGGAGGAACGTGGCTTCACCAATGGCCAGCCATTGGTGCGCATCGTCGCCAACGGCAGCTTCCTGGACAACAGCGAGATCACGCCCTACATCGGCATGGAGCGCCGCGCGCTGTTGCAGGACCGTGCCAAGCGCCGCAAGCATGGCCTGTCGCCGGATCTGCGCATGGCCAAGCTGGAGGACGATGGCGCCCGCGGCCACCAGTATGTGCGGCACGACAGCGACTGGGTGAACGCCGACCTCACCCTCACCACCGACGCTGACCAGACCCCCGTGGCCCCCGGCGTGGCATTGAGCGACACGGTGGTGAACGGCCGCCGCACGCTGCACAGCCGCACCGAAGCGCCGATCCAGCACTTCTTCTCGGTGCAATCGGCGCGCTATGCCATGCAGAAAGCCAGTGTGACGGGCGCCGACGGCCAGCCGGTGGCGCTGACCGTCTACCACCACCCTGGGCACGAGCACAACGTGCCGCTGATGCTCAAGAGCATGCAGGCTTCCATCGCCTTGTTCGGCGAGCGCTTCGGGCCGTACCAGTTCAAGCAGGCCCGGATCATCGAGTTCCCGTCCTACGCAGGCTTTGCCCAGGCCTTTGCCGGTACGATGCCCTATTCCGAGGCCATCGGCTTCGTGCAGGATCACCGTGACGACGACAAGGTGGATCAGGTCACCTACGTCACTGCGCACGAGATGGCGCACCAGTGGTGGGCCCATCAGGTGATCGGTGCGGACATGCAGGGCTCCACCCTGCTCTCGGAAAGCTTCGCCCAGTACAGCGCCATGCGGGTCATGGAGCAGATGTACGGCGCGCCAATGATGCGCAAGTTCCTCAAGGTGGAGCTCGACCGCTACCTGCGCGCACGCGGCAGTGAGGTGATCGAGGAGCTGCCCCTGGCCCGTGTGGAGAACCAGGCCTACATCCACTACGAAAAGGGCGCGCTGGCCATGTGGTGGGCCAAGGAGGCGATGGGGGCCGACGTGGTGGACAGGGCCCTGCAGCGCCTGGTTCGTCAATACGCGTTCAAGCCGGCGCCCTACCCGACCTCGCGCGACTTCCTCACGCTGCTGCGCGAGGAGGCGGGCCCTGCACACGAGCAACTGATCACCGATCTGTTCGAGAAGATCACGCTCTACGACATGCAGGCCAGCGAGGCCACCGCCACGAAACGGCCTGATGGTCGCTACGAGGTCCGCTTCACCGTGCAGGGCCGCAAGATGCATGCGGACGGAAAGGGCCAGGAGACGGATGCAGCGCTGGACGAGCCGTTCGAGCTCGGCGCCTTCTCGGCCGAGCCTGGGAAGAAGGGCTTCAGCGCCGCCAGCGTGCTGGCCTTCGAGCGCCGGCGCCTGGGCACCGGGCGCACCGAGGTGACGCTGCTCACCGCACGGGCCCCCACCCATGTCGGCGTGGACCCCTACAACAAGCGCATCGACCGCAACTCGGAGGACAACCTGACCCAGGTCACGCTGAAGTAACCCTCAAGGCAGCGGCCTCCGGGGCCGAAAACAGGCCAAGTGGGCCCGATGGGCGGGCGCACCCTTGGATGTGAGCCCCGATGCCGTCTGCCGCCAGCCACGCCTCCGCCCGACCCCGACTGCTCGTGGTGGACGACAGCCGTGCCATGCGGGCCATCCTGCGCCGCGTGCTGGAGTGCCACAGCCTGGGCGAGATGGATATCCACACGGTGGCCGACGGCGAGGCCGCCCTGGAGGCGGTCGACAGCTTTGCACCCCAACTGGTGATCTCCGACTGGCACATGCCCCGCATGGGCGGCCTGGAACTGCTGCAAACGCTTCGCCAGACGGGCCACGCCAAGCTGGCTGTGGGTTTCGTCACCACCGAAACCTCGCTGCCTCTGCTGCAGCAGGCGCGCACCAACGGCGCCGCCTTCATCGTGCAGAAGCCCTTCCGCGACGAGGAGTTGCAAAGCGCGGTGCGCAGCGTGCTGCACGCTACCGAATCGGCCACTGCCAAAGAGCCTGTCGTGAAGGACGCACCGACCCTGGTGGACACCGCGGGTTCGGCCAAGGTCATGCGCCGCATCGTGCAGGCCTGGCTCCCGGGCGTCCCGTTCCGCGTCATCGAGGGCGAGAAGTTCGGCACCGAGCACCTTTCCACGAAGAACCTGCTCGCCATCTACGCGCCCACATCGGGCAAGGGCACCGGCGTGCTGGCCGCAGCCAACATGCCGGCCCTGTGCATGCTGGGTGGAGGCGCGCTCCAGGCGGACCCGAAAGACATCCAGCAGGCCATCCAGAGCGAGAACCCCAGCCCTGCGATCGTCGAGAGCGCCAGCCGCTTCTTCCGCGATCTGGACGCGATGCTCTCGCACCAACTTCCGGTGGGCGAAGCCCGCTTCAAGAGCGCCAGCCTGGTGGCCCGCGACGACGCCAGACTGCGCGCCGCACTGAACGAGTCGCCCGTGCGCGTGGACTACCGCCTTTCGATGCCTGGCTACCGCGACGGCCGGCTGGTGCTGATCCGCGCCTGAGCGAGGCCTTCGGGAACCACCATGACACCTCTGGAAACCGGCCTCGCCGTTGCCCTGGCTGGCCTGGGCCTCCTGCTGTTGCTGTGCTGCGTGCTCGCCTGGCGCGTGTTGCGCCGGCTGCGCGACAACCACGAGGACATGGGCGCCCT
Source organism: uncultured Ideonella sp. (assembly GCA_964369025.1). Lineage (GTDB taxonomy): Bacteria > Pseudomonadota > Gammaproteobacteria > Burkholderiales > Burkholderiaceae_C > Ideonella. Next base: position 6,498 of record CAYJEC010000030.1, read on the forward strand.
GGCGCACAACCTCCGCTCCCAGGCCACCCTGCTCAACCGCACCGCCGGCGAGACGCTCGACACCTTCAACTTTGTCCGCAAGGAAATGCTCCGCCTGATGGAGAGTGCCCGCAGCCATCCGGCGCCGGGCGCCGACGAGACTGCCCCGAGCGAGGAACTGGCCCGGTTGCGCCAGGAAGTCCAGCATGCCCAGGATCGCGCCCGCAAGATCGAGGTTGAAAACCTTGAACTGGCCGCCAGCCTGGACCGCCAGAAGGCCCGCAACGGCAGCGGCCCGGAGGTGCCCGCCGAATCCGCGGAGACCGGCGCGGCGTTGCGCCAGATGTCCGAGCAACTGGCCGAAGCCGAAGCCGACCGCCAGCAGCTGCGCCGCCAGCTCGACCAGATCCAGGACAACCTGAAGCGCACCCTGACCGAGAAGGATTTCATCGAGGACAAGTTCATGGAACTCGATGCCAGCCAGGGTGGAGCCGAGGCCAGGGACCAGACTCTCGTCGAGGTCTGAACCCGCCACCCTGACACCTCGGCGGCAGCTTTGGCGTAGATTGCGCCATGCCCGCGCCGGACCTGGCCCTCACTCGCCGCCACGCGCTGTTGGCCCTCGCCGCAGCGGCGGCCAGTGGTGCGCGCGCGGACGCCTTGGCGCCACTGGCGCCCGACAGCTGGGCCGAGGCCCGCGTGGCCATCCCGGCGGGCCTGCACCGGCTGGCGGGCCCGGCCCGCATCGCCGAGGTGGCCGTGGCCACGCCCCCCGCGTTCGACGCCACCCGCGCCTGGCCGGTGTTGATCGTCAATGCCACCTCGGACTCAGGCCACCAATCGAGCCGGCAGTTGCTGGCCGCCTACCGTGCGGCCGCCGGCTCGGCAGGCTGGGTGGCGCTGGCGGCGGATGCAGATCCCGCCGTCTCATCGCGCGACGACACACTCTCGTTGCGCTACGCGCTGGCCCGCACCGCGCTGGCCGCCGTTCAACCGCTTTGGCGCGATGCCGGGCAGGCTGCGCTCGCCTTCGCCGGCTTCTCAGGTGGGGCCAAGTACGCCGGCTGGCTGGCCGCGCTGTTCGCCAGCCAGCACGCCCGCGTGGCCGGCGTCTTCCTGTCGGGGGTCAACGAAGATCCTCTGGCAGCCGCAGCCCGGGAGTTTGGCGTGCTCGACGAAGGCTTCCGGGCCACACCGGTGGTTTTGCAGGGCGGGCGCGACGACACCGTGGCCACGCCGGACCAGCACCGCGAGGTGGAGCGCACATTGCGCGAGGCCCGTTTCAGGGCGGTACGGCTGGAGTGGGTGGATGGCGGGCATCGTGTGGATGCGGCCCGGTTGCCTGCGGCGCTGGCGTGGTTTGCAGCCAGCGGGTAATGATCGGCGAAGGTGTTCAGGCCACGCTCAGCCTGCCCCCGACCCGCACCCCCAGCCAGGCCATCGGCAGGTAGGCGGCCACGAGGTCGAGCGCGATGAACCAGCTCGGCGCCGGGATCATGAAGCTCGCCGCAACGCCGCCGCAAAGAAAGAACACGCCCACCGTGTAGGCGAACTTGGCCTTGCTGCTCGCCGACAAGAGGTAGGCAGCCAATGCCCCCGCCAAGGTACCGAACGCATGCGCCAGGAACGGCATGACGAAGTGCCGAGGCTCGAACAGGTGCATGGCCTTGCCCATGCTCTCGACGTTGTTCACATCCACGCCGGCAGGTGGCGGAATCAGCGACGGGCTCAGGGTGATGAGCGCCATGTTGACAACGCTGCCGATGACGATGCCGGCCAGAAGGGCCAGCCCATTGCGCAGCCAATGGGGCATGGTGGAGTCTCCGGTTGTGTGCGGAGCCATTCTGTACCGCCACGCCGATGCCGCCAAGAGCGGCTATGCGCCACTCTGGGCTGGATGGCGGCGTTTCAACTCCGCCACAGAACCGGCGACCAGTTGTTCCAGCACGGTCTGGTCGAGGTCGGCGAGGCGCTTGAAGTACAGGCAGGCCTTGCCCATCTTGTGTTTGCCGAGCCTGGACAACAAGGCTTGCTGTTCTTCCCCTTCAGCGGCCAGGTAGACCACCAGTTCTCGCCCGCGTATGGCGAAGCCGGCCAGGCACATGTCGCCCGATCTGCCACTTTCGTAGGTGTAGCGGTAGCTGCCGTAACCCACGATGCTGGGGCCCCACATGGTGGGCTGGTGCTGGGTGACGGATTCGAGCATCGCCATCAGCACCGTGCAATCGGCGCGCTGCTCGTCGCTCGCCCGCTGGGCAATGTAGGCGTCGACGCTGGCGTCGGTGGCCTGGGTCTTGTTCTTGGCCATGGCAGTGAACTCCGTGGGAAATCGAAGGGGCCGGGCGGGCGGGGCCGGCCATTTGCGAGCGTCGTTCGCGAAGCATGGGCTCGGTTCAATGAACGCTCCTTGGTGAAACTGCGCTCGGCCAAACGCCAGCGTAGGGCGAGGTGCAGTGAAACCTAGCGAACGGCCCATCCACCGCTGACCGGGAAGACCTGGCCGACAAAGCAGTCGGCAGAACTGCTGCAAAGGTAGGCCGCAAACATCGCATCCTCGCGTGCGGCGACGAGACGACCCAGCGGGACTTCCCGCGCCAGCCGCTCCTGGAAGCGGGGGTTGGCCTGAACTTCAGCAGGAAAATAGGTCGGGTTCTCGACGAAGTTTTGGGCGATGGCATTGACCTGGACACCATGCGGCGCGAACTCGACGCCAACGGCCTGGACGTAGGCGAGTTGGGCACCTCGGGCAGCGCTGTAGGTCGACGCCCTCTTCATGCCGCGCAACGCAGCGGCACTGCCAATGACCAGGATCTTGCCCGACCGACGGCGCAGCATCGCCGGCGCCGCTGCGCCGACAAGGCGGGGCAGCGGATCCACCAGGGCGGCAAAGACCTGGCGCCACTCGTCGTCGCCCACTTCAGGCGCGGGCGTGGATGGCGCCAGGTGAGCCAGATTGGCGACGAGGACGTCGAACGCGCCGGCGGCGCGCACCACGCGCTCAGCGGCGCCAGGTTCGGAAAGGGCTTCTTGGCTGGCAATCACGGTGGCCCCCTGCTCCTCGAACACCTCGCAGAGCACCGGCCCCATGAATTCACCGGACTGGGTGACAAGGACACGCTTTCCGGCGAGGGCGTTTTGCATGGTCTGGTTCATAGCGGATGGAGCCTATGGCTTCACGGCACTCCAATAGGACAGGAAGTTGCGTCCCGTGGAGTTCGAGAGCCCCTCGAGTCGCCCGCCGGTCAAGGTTGCCGAGTGGTTGTACGGGCCGGATTGATCCGAGGTGACGAATGCGATTCGAACCGCACCCCAATCCACATTGATTCGCGCCTGCTCGATGGGTGCTCCGTAGAACCTGCCCTCAAAGGAGCCACCCGAAACGGCCGTGACCACGAACTCCTGGTAGTAGGGAGGATCCGCCGGCGTCGGCCGAAGGTCGACCTTCCATGTCCCTGTCAGTACCGTCGGATCCGGCCTTCCGGGTTGTGTCGTCGCGCACGCGGCGAGCGTTGCACAAAGCGTGATGGTGAGCAGGCGGCGCATGGATCCTTCAGTCGTTGGGTAGGGCATGCTGGGCATTGCAATGGGTGTTCACGGAGCACGGGCTGAAGGCACGTGATCGAAGCTCAATACACGCGCCAGCAGCCAACGGCCACCCTCAAGTCGCCACAGGTTGGCAAAACGAGCGTGTTCGGTGGGCACTTCGGGTTGGGCGTCGGGGAGATGAAAGAACCGGTGACTGCCAACGGCCAATGCGCCATATCCGCCCATGCGATACACAGAGATCGAGTTGGGTATCAGTTCGCGCCGTGTTCTGACCTCCTTGCCAGCGCGCTGGTTGGCACATGAGCCTCGAATTGCGGCGACGAAGTCGAGCCCGGACTTGGCGACTTGCCCGCCCTTGTCATGAAAGAACTCCATCTCCGGTGCAACGAGCCTGGACAGTGCATCGGCGTCGCAGTCGTCGAAGACCGCACGGTAAAGGGATGCCTCAGCCCCAAGCACCTCGGCGGTCAGTACCGCGAGGCTCATTTCGGCAGCGGGCGCTTGGGCCCAGGCGAGCAACCCGAAGATCAGCGTGACGGCATTTTTCATGGCCGGGCTCGGTTTGCGTGGCCGACGGTCGACGTTCGGGGCCGGCCGCAGGCGATGCCCCTTGCTCGAGGGCGATAGAGTCACCACACGGAGTCTCGACATCTACTTTCTGCTCTTGCTGGTTCGCTTGCGCCAGAAGTCAAACTCTTCTTCATGGCACTCGATGTCCACTTCCGTGACCCGCGCCAGCAGACGCTCTTGTACGTCGGCCACGGCCTTGTTGTAAACACTTGGCCCCACTTCCTCAAGGAAGAAGCTCAGCAACGCGGAGGCCCGGATGTTGCCAATCTTCTCGTCCAGTTCATCCTGGAAGTAGCGCTCGATCGATTTGACCGCTGTGGCGCGAACTTCCTTGTCCAGTTCAATGGGCATAGGGCGCTTTCTCGGGGTCCCGTTGTGTACTCACGGTTTCGATGAGTCGGTGCCGATGGAAGCAGCGTGCCTGCCATCGGCGAGAGGCGGAACGATGTTGCCATAGGCGACCAGAGCCCGCTGGCGCCGCCCTAGGGCCCGTCAACGCTATGGGAGGGCTCAGGTGACCCAGGAAACCGGCCCTAGCCCCGGACCCTTGTCAGCGCCAGGTTGGCTGCCGCCGTGCGCGTCTCGACGCCCAGCTTGGTGTAGACCCGCTCCAGGTGCTTCTTCACGGTGGCGGGGCTCGCGCCCAGGATGTCGCCGATGTCGCGGTTGGTCTTGCCCTGGATCACCCAGTACAGCACCTCAGCCTCCCGGGCGGTGAGGCTGAAGACCTGCATCCAACTGGCCAGCATGGCGGCCTCGGATTCCTCACGCAGCACGATCAGCCACTGGCCTTCGGCGGCGGCGGGGCTGTCTTCCAGCGGGTGCAGGCTGCAGGTCAACCGGCCGGCGCCGCGGCTCACGGTCAGGGTCTGCGTATCGGCACCGGCGCGATGGCGAATGGCCTGCCTGCCCACCCAGGCCATCAGCTCGGGCGGGCTCACCACATCGGGCATTTCGCCGAAGTAGCGCTCGAGAAGTTGGCGCGCCAGCGCCGTCTGCCAGATGCGGCGGCCGTCGAACTCGCGCACCACCAGGGTGGCGTGGCCGAAGGCGTCCAGCGCCTGGCGGGCCTGCCTCTGGCTGCGGGCGCTGCTCAGGTGTGCGCCGATGCGCGCCAGCACCTCGCGCGGGCGGATGGGCTTGGTGACGTAGTCCACCCCGCCCGCGCTGAAGGCCTCCAGCACGTGCTCGGTCTCGGTGAGGCCGGTCATGAAGATGATGGGTGCGCCGGCGGTGGCCGGGTCGGCCTTCAGGCGGCGCGCCACGTCGAAGCCGTGCAGGCCAGGCATCACCGCGTCCAGCAGAACGATGTCCGGCGGGGCCTTCGCGGCCAGGGCCAGCGCTGCCTCGCCGGAGGTGGCCACGAGCACGGTGTAGCCGGACTCGTCCAAGGCATCGTGCAGCGGACCGAGGTTGTCGGGCACATCGTCCACCAGCAGCACGATGTCGGTGGCGTCGGCCAGCGGGGCAGAGAGATGCGTCCCCAGAGAGAGCGGCAACGGGGGATCAGCGGGGCTCATCGAGGGCTTTCGTCAGCAGGCGGTTCATGGCATCCAGCTGGTACTCGCGTGCCAGCGCACGCAGCTTGGCCACGAAGCGGCCGGCCGAGGCATCGGCGGCCTCGATCTCGTCCAGCTTGCGGCCGATGCCGCGCAGGTAGCCCAGGCGCACCAACTCGTGCAACGCGGTCAGGTGTTGGGCGTCAGGCAGCTCGTCGCCGCCCGGATCGTCGGGTGGCGGGGTTGGCTCGGCGGCCGACCATTGCAGATCGAGCTTGCGGCCCAGCCAATCCAGCAGCACGGGCAGGCGCACGGGCTTGACCAGGAAATCGGCCGCGGGCAGACCGACGTCGTTGTCCAGCCCCTGGTCGAAGGCGTTGGCCGAGACCACGGCCACCGGCACGCTGGCCAGGGGCGTGGCGCGCAAGCGGCGGATGGCCTCCCAGCCGTCGATGCCGGGCATCGCCAGATCCATGAAGATGGCATCTGGCGCCAACGTCAATGCCCGGGCCACGCCTTCTTCGCCGGTGGCCGCCGTCTCGATGACGAAGCCCAGCGGCTGCAGCAGATCTGACAGCAGTTGCCTGTCTGCCTCTTCGTTGTCGACCACCAGGATGGTGCGGCGGGGGCCGTGGTAGCCCGCGCGCGCCGGCGCCTTGGCCACGATGGCGGCCTCGTCGGTGCGCAGTTCGGGCAGGTAGAAGCGCAGGCTGAAGGTGCTGCCCACGCCGGGGGTGCTGGCGACGCGCATCTCGCCCCCCATCAGGTCGGTGAGCATCTTGCTGATCGTCAGGCCCAGGCCGGTGCCGCTGGCTGATGAGCCGCCCGCCGCCGAGCCGCGGACGAAGGGCTCAAACACGCGCTCGAGTTCGTCCTCGCTCATGCCGGGGCCGGAATCGATGATCTCGATGCGCAGCATCTCGCGCGCGTGCTGCAGGTGCAGCCGCACCTGGCCATTGGTGGTGAACTTCACCGCGTTGCCCACCAGGTTGATGAGGATCTGGCGCAGGCGCTTCTCGTCGGCCCGCACCACCTCGGGCAGGCGGCCGTCGGCCTGGTAGGAGAAGCCGATGCCCTTGTCCGCGGCCTGCAGCTCGAACAGCCGCGCGATCTCCTCGATGCACTCGCGAAAGCGCATGGGCTGGCTGTCCAGCCTGAGCTTGCCGGCCTCGATGCGGGCGACATCCAGCGTGCCCTCGATCAGGCTCAGCAGGTGGTCGCCACCACGGCGGATCACACTCACCGCCTGGCGCCGATGGGCAGGCATGGCGGGGTCATCCTCCAGCAACTGTGCGTAGCCCAGGATGCTGTTGAGCGGCGTGCGCAGCTCGTGGCTGATGGTGGTGATGTAGCGGGTCTTGGCGCGGCTGGCGGCGTCGGCGAGCCGCTTGGCCTTCTGCAGTTCCAGGTCGGTCTGGCGGTGCGAATCGACCTCGCTCTCCAACGCCTCGGTCTGGCGCTCGGATTCCTCCTGCGCCACGCGCCTGCTCTGCTGCGCCAACACCAGCCACCAGGCCACGATGGCGGCCACCAGCAGCAACGCGGCGTAGGCCTTGATGAACCCGGCGCGCAGGGCCGGCTCCATCCACGCGGTGAGCTCCGGGCCGCGCGCCGACAAGGCACGCAGTTCCTGGTGGTACAGCAGGCCGAACAGCGCCGCCAGCAGCGGCACGATGAAGGCCATCAGCAGCAGGTACTGGCCCAGGCCCGAATCCACCTGCAGCCCGAAGCGTCCGGGGAGCCAGCGGGCCAGCGTGGCGGACCAACGGCCCCACACCTGGTCCACGAAGCGCGGCACGGTCTTGCAGCGGTCGCCGCAACGCGCGTCCAGCGTGCAGCACAGCGAGCAGATGGGGCCACCGTAGGCGGGGCAGCCGGCCATGTCTTCGCGCTCGTAGTCGCGCTCGCAGACCACACAGCGCTGCAACATCGGGGTGAGGCGCTGGTACGAGCCGGCCACCTCGGGCTCGGGCTCGCGCGCCAGGTAGTAGCGCCCGCTGGTCGCCCAGGCGATCAACGGCGCGGCCACGAAGGCGGTGGCCAGCGCAATCATGGCCGAGAAGGCCTGCGCCAGCGGGCCGAAGGCGCCCAGATGCGCGGCCACCGAGAGCAACGAGGCCAGGCCGGTGGCACCCACGCCCACCGGGTTCACATCGTGCAGGTAGGCGCGGCGGAACTCGATGCCGGGGGGCGACAGACCGAGCGGCTTGTTGATGACCAGGTCGGCCACCACCGCCATGATCCAGCTGATGGCGATGTTGGAAAACAGGCCCAGCACGCCGCCCAGCGCCTGGAACACATCCAGTTCCATCAGCATCAGCGCGATGAGCAGATTGAAGACCATCCACACCACGCGGCCCGGGTGGCTGTGCGTCAGGCGCGAGAAGAAATTGCTCCAGGCCAGCGAAC
>CAYJEC010000031.1:0-3982 GCA_964369025.1 uncultured Ideonella sp.
GGAAGGCCGGCCTTGACACGGCGCGAGCTGTGGGCTCTTCTGGGCCTGGGCTTCAGTGGCTACTACCTAGCCAGCCTGCTCGACTTCATGGGCCTGGCCCTGATCAGTGCGAGCCTGGAGCGCCTGATCCTGTACCTCAACCCGACCATCGTGCTCGCCCTGTCGGTGCTGTTCCTCGGCCGCCGTGTGCGGCCACGTGAATTGGTGGCGATGGCGGTCAGCTACGCCGGGGTGGTGCTGGTGCTGGGGCAGGAACTCAGCTTCAGTGGCAGCCACGTGGCGCTCGGCGCGGCACTGGTCTTTGCCAGCGCGGTCAGTTACGCGATCTACCTGGCCATGAGCGGCCAATGGGTGCGCCAGATCGGCTCGATGCGCCTGGCGGGCTGGGCCGGCAGCGTGGCCTGCCTGTTCTGCATCGCGCACTTCCTGGTCTTCAACCCGCTGGCGGCGGCGCATGTGGCCGAGCCGGTGCTGTGGCTGTCGCTGCTCAACGCCACGGCCTGCACGGTGGCGCCGGTGTGGATGGTGATGATGGCTATCGAGCGCATCGGCCCCACGCTGACCGCGCAGACGGGTATGGTTGGGCCCATGAGCACCATCACGATGGGCGTGTGGTTCCTCGGCGAGCCGTTCACGCCACTGATCCTGCTCGGCACGGGCCTGGTCCTGGCCGGGGTGTGGCTGCTGGCGCGAAAGACCTGACCTCAACAAGGAGTGGCGATGGATCTGGGCGTGAAGGGCAAGTGGGCGCTGGTCTGTGCGGCGAGCAAGGGTCTTGGCAAAGGCTGCGCGGCGGCACTGGCCGCCGAGGGCGTGAACGTGGTGATCACGGCTCGCGGGTTGGATGCCCTGCACGAGACGGCGGCCGAACTGCGCCGGGCGCACCCGGGCATCGAGGTGCGGCCAGTCGCCGGCGACATCACCACCGCGCAGGGCCGCGCCGACGCGCTGGCCGCAGCACCGCAGGTGGACATCCTCGTCAACAACGCCGGCGGCCCGCCCCCGGGCGACTTCCGCCAGTGGTCGCGCGAGGATTGGTTGGCCGCCATCGACGCCAACATGCTGACCCCTATTGAACTGATCAAGGCCACGGTGGACGCGATGGCGCAGCGCGGCTTCGGCCGCGTGGTCAACATCACCTCGGCGGCGGTGAAGGCGCCCATCGACACGCTGGGCTTGTCCAACGGCGCGCGCAGCGGGCTCACCGGCTTCGTCGCCGGCCTGGCGCGCCAGCCCAAGCTGGCTGGCCGCAACGTGACCATCAACAACCTGCTGCCCGGCCCCTTCGACACCGATCGCCTGCGCAAGACCGTGCAGGCCGCCGCTGCCGCCCAGGGCCGGCCTCAGGAATCGGTGTGGGAGCAGCGGCGCCTGAATGTGCCGGCTCAGCGCTATGGCACAGCGGAGGAGTTCGGTGCCGCTTGCGCGTTCCTGTGCAGCGCCCATGCCGGCTACATCACCGGGCAGAACTGGCTGCTCGACGGGGGGCTCTACCCGGGCACCTACTGAGCCCCCCAGGGCCTGGAGCCCGCGTTGACGACTCAGTTGCACATCGCGAAATCTCGCACTGCCTTCGGCAAAGGGCACCTCTTCGGTCCATCCCTAACTCCCACAGCATCTGGTTTGCCCATGCTCTCCATCGGGACTAAGATCTCGCGGACTGACCTGATCGCCGGGTCCAGCACCACAGGAGCCGACGTGAACAGGATCCTCACCGTCTTGAAGAGCTACCTGGCCTATTTCCGGTTCGTCCTGCAGCGCCGCGCCAAGGCCGCCGCCGACGAGGAGGAAGATCCGTTCATCTACCCCCACAGCTAGGCGGCATGAGCGAATTCGCCAGCCAGGGGCCGCTGTATCTGTTCTCGACGGAGCACATTCCCGCGTCGCCCAAACCCGAGCCCGATGCGCTGAGTGCCTGGCACGGGCCCGACAACGAAAAGCGCTACCGCAAGGAGCCGCACCCCACCCTCGGGCCGGACGACGTGCAGTACCGTTTCAACACGCTCGGCTACCGCAGCCGGGAATGCACGCCAGCCGACGGTGGGCAAACGCTCGGCGTCGCCGTGCTCGGTGCCAGCGAGATCCTGGGCATCGGCGTGCCGCAGGACGCCACGGTTTCCGCCGTCTTCGCCCGGCTCCTGGGTCAGCACCTGGAGCGCCCGGTGGTCGACTGGAACTTCGGCATCGGCGGCACCAGCCCCGACTACATCACGCGCATGCTCGTTTCGGTGCTGCCGGTCCTGCGGCCCACTGTGGTGCTGATGGTCTTTCCGCACGCGGCGCGCCGCGAGCACATCGACGCCGACGGCAAGGTCTGGCTCTTCAACACCGGGCTGGCCAGCCAGCGCCGGCTGGCCACACGCCTGCTGGAACCCGAGCGCCATGCGCTGGTGCAGGCCAGCATGAGCCTGGCCAGTGAATCCAACGACGCGGTCAACCTCTACAAGAACTACCTGGCCTGCGCGGCGCTGTGCGAACAGCACGGCGCGATGTGGCTGTTCTCGGCCACGCGCGACAGCTTCCTCGACGAGATCGCGCACCTGGTCGACCCCGCGCACCGCGTACAGCCCGGCCTGGGCGACCTGAAGATTTCCTTCGGCGACCGCAACCTTGCCGTGGGCCGCGACATGCATCACCCCGGCATCGGCCCCCACCGCGAGATGGCGGCGCTGTTCCTGGCGACACTGGAGGCCTGTTATGCCGACCGGCTTCGCCTTCTTGAGCCTGCCACCGCGACGGACCTGGTTCAATTGCCTTGAGTATGCGCATCCTGCTCACGGTGATGTTCTACGCCGTGCTCACGCCGGCAGCCATCCTGTTGCGCGCACTGCGCATCGATGTGATCGGCAGGCGATTCGACGAGCGTGCCGTCAGCTACTGGCGCAAGCGCGGTGCGGGTGATGTGTAGGGCCTGCGCGTGAGGATCCTGGGGCTCTCGGCCTACTATCACGACAGTGCGGCGGCGCTGGTGGACGACGGGGTGATCGTCGCGGCAGCGCAGGAGGAGCGGTTCTCGCGCAAGAAGCACGATCGCGCCTTCCCGCAGGCGGCCACGCGCTACTGCCTCGAGGCCGCCGGCATGCGAATGGACCAGGTCGACCGGGTCGTCTTCTTCGAGCGCCCGCTGCTGAAGTTCCGCCGGGTGATGGCCACCTGGCTCGGTTTCGCGCCCGCCGGCCGCGGCACCTTTGTGCGTGTGATGTCCTCGTGGCTGACCGTGAAGCTGCATCAGCGGCAAGAGCTTGTTGCACAGCTGGCGCGATTCGGCCCGTTCGACCCGGCGCGGCTGGAATTCACCGAACACCACCTGAGCCACGCGGCCAGCGCGTTCTTCCCGTCGCCGTTCGAAGAGGCGGCCATCCTCGTCGTCGACGGCGTAGGCGAATTCGCCACCACCACGATCGGGGCTGGCCGCGGCAACCAGATCGTGCTGAACAAGCAGCTCAACTTCCCGCATTCGATTGGCCTGCTGTACGCGGCGATCACCGCCTACCTCGGCTTCAAGGTGAACTCCGGCGAATACAAGGTGATGGGCCTGGCGCCCTATGGCAGGCCGACCCAGGTGGAGAAAATCATGGACCACCTGGTGCACCTGAAGCCCGACGGCAGCTTTCGCCTCGACCAGCGCTACTTTGGCTACTGCACCGGCGCCACGATGACGAACGCGCGGTTCGACGCCTTGTTCGGCGCACCGCGGCGCGAACCCGAGAGCGAACTCACGCAGCGTCATTTCGACATGGCCGCGTCGATCCAGCAGGCGACCGAGCAGATCCTGCTCAGCATCACGCGCGCGATGGCGCGCGATGACACCACAGGCAACCTGTGCCTCGCCGGCGGTGTCGCGCTCAATTGCGTGGCCAACCGCAAGATCCTCGACAGCAGCGGCTTCAAGAACATCTGGGTGCAGCCCGCTTCCGGCGACGCCGGCAACGCGCTCGGTGCCGCCCTGGTGGGCCACCACATGCACGACGGCCGGCCGCGC